>JBHLKK010000039.1:0-14501 GCA_048886745.1 Candidatus Hodarchaeota archaeon
TGAGAAACCTTGATGTCAAGTACTCCTTTAGGGAAGCAAAGCACCCCTCGTTTATCTCAGGAAGAGTTTTAGAGGTATTTATCAAAGGGCAATATGCTGGAATCGTGGGTGAAATACATCCTTTAGTTCTTAGCAATTTTGGACTGAAGATTCCTGTTTCTGCATTTGAGATAAATCTAGAGTTGTTGGAGAAATAGGTTAGAACAGATTAAGCAATGCCTCTCTTCCAGGCATTCCCTTTTCAATACCCCTTTTTCTCGCCTGAGTTGTGAGGGCCTTAACACTTGCCTTCAAAACATCCTCAAACGTCTTTACTCCGCTTACCATGGCTGCCGCTAAACCAATTTTCTCGGCTGCTTCGATATTTATGAAACCACAAGATAGGATTCCATTATCTGCTTTAATCATTAGAAAGGGGGCTGGTTCAAGTTCTACCTTTATCCCAATGGCCCTTTTGCCTTCAACCTCGACCATGTGTATAGTTACAGACATATGTTATCCTCCAAATAAAGCAATTGAAGCTAATCAATTCTAAGCTATTTCATCCTTTCCTCAACTGCATCCCTTGTAGGCATACCTCCAATTCCTAACCCTTCCAAGGAAAGAGAACTCATAATAGTTGCGAATCTCGCCGCACGATATACATCATCTGTTCGTTGGAGTTCAACAACAAACCCCGATAAGAGAATATCTCCTGCCCCCGTAGAATCAATATGACGAACGGACCTTAAAGCCTTTACTTCGAAGTATTCTCCATCCATCCAAAAGAGGGCTCCTTTTTGGCCTCTAGTCACAATAACAATCTTTGCCCCATACCTGAGCAAATCTAATGCACCTTGTTTAACGTCTTTCAACCCGCATGCCATAGTAATCTCCTCTTCTGTACCCTTTATCACATCGATGTTTCTGATGAACCTCTCGAGATTCCTCCACTTTCCTATCCTCGTATTCCCTTGATCATCGAATCTTCTTACAAAACCCTGCAAATCGGTTGCCACGATATTTGGGTTTCCGAGGAATTTGTCCAAGGTTTCATCGGGAATCTCACTTGCTATGGGGCTTAATATTGTGGCTTTAGTTCTTAGATGAGTATCTGGAACATCATCTGGATAGATAGGCTCACATTTTGCTGTGAGTTTTAGTTCTCTTTCCCCGTTGTAGTACTTCAAATGGAAACGAGTTGTGGGTCCCTCAACCTTATTGAGTGCGGAAATATCTATACCTGATTCAACAAGAACTGAGAGGAAATCGTCGCTGAAATCATAACCAACCTTGGAGATTATGGCCACCTTTTTGACACCAAGTGTCTTGGCAGCAAGGCCACAGAATGCGGGAGGACCCCCAAGTCTTGATGCATATCCCTTTCCGCTCGACTCAACCCAATCTATTGCCAAGTGACCCACTATGACCAGATCAAACAATAAAACCACCTAAATGTTCCTAAACAAAATGAAGAACACGTTTATATAAATTAGCCATACTACTATAAGACAATAAGAAAGGAAATAATGTGAGAATTTTCATAAGGGTGTTATTTATGCCTTCTGGTCTTGCCGTAATCCGTTGGGATGATACGATTGGCGCGGTTCTTGATGCCAAATACCCCAAGGACTTCGAAATTAAAGAAGATCAGCCAATGCGAATATATGCTTCTCACACCATGGGTGAAGCAAGAACGGAACCTTTTGCTACCATCAAAGTTGGCGAATTAAATGTGGCTAGCTATTTCTCGTCAATAGCTGAGACCCGTGAGAAATTCGTAATTGCGCTCTTTCTTAACGAGAACGAATCTGGAGAAAGATGCGAGAGAATCTTATCAGATATATCGGGAGTGATAATATCAAAAAGAGGTGAAGAGGACTTCTCTTCCCATCTTGCCAAGGTTTTCGAATCCGTGTCTGCTGAAATGGAACTGGCCGAGACAATCCCCAGACGTGTCCTAAAGGATTACGGATTGACAAGGGACGAAGCTGAAGCCTATCTGGCTATGGTTGACAAGGGACCAGTATCTTTGGGAGAAATCGGGCTCTATGCAGATGTTTCAGAAGATCGGGCGAATGAAATCTCAGAAAGGCTTGTGAGATTGGGACTGCTCAAAACCATACCAGGAACAAGGAAGTATTTCCAAGGTATACCTCCCTATACGGCTTTGCTAAAACAGCTGAACGATTTCCGAAGTTTCTTGACTGCTTTACAGGGAGATGTTCCAACGATTCTTGCTGACCAATTCAGGACCTTTGAAGAGGAAGTAGGGAAAGTCAAGACAAAAGTCTCAACTGCTTTTGAGACTCAACTGCAGATGAAAGTTTTCAAAAGATTCATAGAGCACATAATCTCTACTGTTCTTGTAGGAGAGTTAGATAGGCTGAAAGGGCTGTTTGAAGAAAGAGTCATAGAAGCTCTGAGAACAATAGTTACTGAAGCCGATGAGAGAGTGGCTGTTTCTGGAGACACACTTGATGCTTTATGGAAGAGGGCAAGATCTACAATAACATTCAGATTCACTGATGTCTGGTTCGTTACTAGTGTAGAAGGATTCAAAGCCCAGATAAATGATATGTTTTCAAGAGCCAAAAGTCGCATCATTGTTGTGGCTCCGAATCTGGTGGATATTGACCTGGAGGCAATAGAAACTCTAAAAAGCTGGGTAAATGTCAGAATAGTAACCAAGGTAGATTTAACCGATCCTGAGACCAATGAAGCCTATCGAAGACTGTCAGAAAAACCAAATGTGGTCATCAGAAACTATGAAAGACAAGATTTGTGGGCAATGGACAAGGATCGAGAAGAAATACTTATAGGTGCGGTCCAAGAGAAGGGAACTCCTGTGGGTCTAGCCTCAACGTTGGATGAACACATTCAAATGTTTATGCCTATAATTGAACAAGCTTGGCTATCTGCAAGAAAATTATAGAGGGAACCTTGGAATGCGTCTTTTGCTTATACATGCAAAATCTATGAAATACCGTCCGACCAAAGCTGTAAAGATCTCGGTGAGGGATGAAGTCGAAGAGGACATGCAGTGGACTGAAGTAGATAATGTGCTTGTTGCTTTCACAGCTGTTGAAAAGATCGATGAGGACAATAGGAAAGCGGTTATGGAAAAGGCTGCGATGGAATTGAAGCTAGTTGCAGAAAGAGTTAAGGCAGAGAGGATTCTAGTATATCCGTACGCCCATTTGTTCTCTTCTAAGCTTAGTTCGCCAAAAGCAGCGATTGATATCTGTAAGGATCTGGCAGAGAGACTGACAAAGGCTGGATTTGAAGTCATTCGTGCCCCATTTGGATGGTATAAGGAATTCGTTTTGCACTGTCTTGGTCACCCACTATCTGAAAGCTCAAGAACAATAATGCCATAAATTTCTATAAGCCATAACGCCGGACTTATTCTTCTGGAATTAATCAAAAACCGCTTGGTGCTACCAATCGAGAACTGCCCCTCCCCCTCATCCTTCCTTCTGAGGGTTCAGAATCTTTTTAATCCTAAACTATTTTTAGTAGGAATAACAATCTAATTCAACCAGTATCTTCTGGAGGAAAACAATTGAAAGGCTTAATTCTTGCTGCTGGAATGGGCACTCGTTTGAAACCATTGACAGATACGAAACCAAAACCGATGTTGAAGATAGGTGGCAAACCGATCCTAGAATATGTAATAAATACCCTGAAGGAGTGCGGTGTAGACACCCTCGTAATTGTGGTAGGATATCAGCGTGAACAGATAATGAATTACTTCGAGACTGGATTTGATTTTGGTGTCAAGATAAAATATGTCACTCAGGAAGAAATCGGAAGAACCGAAAACGCCATATTGGCGGCCAAAAATGAGTTCAGAAACGAAGAGGATTTTCTAATCGCTCACGCAGACTTTCTGGTCGATAAACAGATGGTTGAAAGAACTATTCAGAATTATCTGGAGTTGAAACCTGGCGGAACAATAGCCGTAACTCTTGTGAAAGAACCCCACCTATATGGTATCGTCTCAATTGATGAGGATTCTCAAATCAGAAGGATAGTGGAAAAGCCAGCTCCTAGTGAGGAGCCTAGCATGTATGCTGTTGCTGGCGTCTATGTATTTAAGACCAAGTTATTTGATATTCTTGAGAAATCGGACACGCTGGATATTGCTATTCAGGAGATGATAAATGCCGGCGATGGCGTGTACAGCTCAATATGGGAAAGAGAGTGGGTCAAAGTTCGCTACCCGTGGGATATTCTGAACGCGAACAGATACATCCTAGATAGGATGCTTCGAGGAAAAGGATCATTCATTGCTGAAACAGCTCAAATATCTGGACAGGCAAAGATAGAAGGTCCTGTTTATATCGGAGAAAATGTAACGGTACGGTCTGGAGCGGTAATAAGTGGTCCAACTTACATAGGGGCCAACAGCTTTGTTGGCACAAACTCGCTGATACGAGAATACACAACAGTTGGTGCAGATGTCATAGTAGGATTTGGAGTCGAACTAAAGAATAGCGTAATTCTAGACAATACATCGATTGGGCGTCTTTCTTTCATAGGTGACAGCATCATAGGATATGGAGTTGAATTTGGAGCTGGAACTCAAACGTGGAATATCAGACCAGATCACCGACCAATAACAATGATCATAGAAAAAGAAACCGTTCAGATTCCATCCGATAAATTTGGTGCAGTAATAGGGGATAATGCAGCAATAGGTATCAATGTATCTATCTATCCTGGGAAACTGATTGGAGCGCACGCCCTAATCACGCCTGGAGCTATAATAAATCAAAATATACCCTCTGGGGCCACTGTTACGGTTAAACAGGAAACCATAATTGAGAAACAGGAATGAAAATGAGAAAACCAACCCTGTCCTCTGTGAAGGATTGGTCATGATCTATCGATATAATGCCGACTGCCTTTCTAATGCTTACTTTTATTGAGTCTGTGTGTATATATTGGTGCAAAGACAAAGGAATTGAGTCATGATGGAAAGGGGAATCTGCGTGGTTTTTGACGTGTCAGGCACCTTGTTGGAACCAGCAGTCGTGATAAGGGACATCCATTCTGGCAGAATGGCAGAAAATATTGAGCTTAATAGTGGAAAGCAGATCAGTGGTTTCGACTTTTTATCCTCAAACCCTCAATACGCTCTTGCTGCACTAGACATAGATCCTGGGGTGATATCTGATGAAATCAACCATTATCAGAAGATCAGTACGTTCATAAAAGAGAATGAGATAAGCATATACTCACTCTACTCAGAAGGAGACTTATCTGAAGAGGAGATACTTGCGGCGATTCTATCTGATAATACAGTAACCATTCATGATTACAAGGAAGCAATAAACACTCTGAAAAATACACATGAAATTGAATGGTTACTAACCTTGATGATTCTTGTGGATGTTTTGGCCAAAAAGATGCCCTACATAGGTGTGGTTGGAGGAAAGACCTTTCCAAAAGTTCAGGATCTAATTAAGATACTAAAAGATATGGAAATCTCCATTTATCTAGCCTCTGGGGAGCAAAGAAACTCTCTTGAGAGAGTCGGCGAGCACATAGGAGTTGAAAAGGATTTCATCTATTCCAATGCAAACGCGGGACAGAAAGGAGAAATCATAGAATCACTCAAAAGAGAATTTGATTTCGTAATAATGGTTGGCAATTCACTGAATGATATAATGGCAATGAAAAAAGCTCAAATAGCGATACTTAATAAGCAATACTCTGGTCTCAAGACTGATAAAAGACTGCTTGAAGTCTCAGATTTCACAGTTGCTGCCATCGAAGAGCTAATTCTCCTGATCCCCAAGATTGTGACCCGCCTGGCCCATTCTAATAGAAAGATGAAGGAAGTGACAGAATGAAACTTGATAGGATTTCAAAAAGGGTTTATGCAAACACTGAAGGAGAAACTGGGGGGAATGTAGGTGTTATAATTCTTAAGGATAGTGCTGTTGCAATAGATGCCCAATTTCCTGTCTCCGGAGCTGATTTCCGGAGTAGTATTTCATCGATAACAGAAAAGTCTGTATCCCATCTACTGCTCACCCATTATCACCCGGATCACGTTTTTGGAAATCAGGCCTTTGAGGATTGTGAAATAGTTGCTCATCGACTGCTCAAGGAAAAGATGGAAGATAATCTGAAAACAGGTTGGACTGCAAGTAATCTCAAGAAACTAATCGAGGGTATCAAGAAAGATGCGCCTGAAAGGGCATGGCTATTCAAGGGTCTTCGGATCGTGCTGCCCACAAAGACTTTCGATGATCATTTCGAACTTGACGGTGTCAAGATGATTCATACAGGTGGCCACACAGCTGGATCCTCTATAATATTGGTTGAAGAAGACCGACTGCTGTTTGCAGGCGACATCATATTTGCCAAGAGCTTCCCCTGGGCAGGGGATCCGACCTCAAACCCAGATACATGGATTCAAACGTTTAGAAGAATACTGGATTTGGATATAGATACGATTGTCCCTGGCCATGGACCAGTCTGTGATAAATCTGAAGTCAAGATCCAACTTGATTGGTTTGAAGGCGTTAAAGATGAAATGAAGAAGCTCATAAGGGAAGGTAGATCGGTCGAAGAAGCCATAAGACATGATGGCTATCCTAGCTTCTATAAGTCTAAGCGTCCAGAGTGGAAAGAGAATTCACTTAGGCACTTCTATGCAGTATGGTCTGGGTAGAGTATGCAGAGAGGTTGATTCGTGTCCTACAAAGAAATCTCACTAGGCTAATGCATCTATTTATGCAACTTGTCCATAATAATTAAAACTGGGATGTTAAAATTGACGAAACTAACGTTTTATGGTGCTGTGTCAGAAGTTGGTGGAAACAAGGTTCTCCTGAAAGATGGTGATACCCAAATCTTCTTGGATTTTGGTATGTCCTTTGCCATAAAGAAACAATACTATTCCGCATATCTTGCTCCGAAGAGTGAGAAGGAACTCATGGATCTAGATATACTTCCTAAGATTGAAGGCATATACCGGTTTGACGACTCAGAAGAGAGTGTAAGTGGAATCTTTCTCTCACACTCTCATATGGATCATGCTGGGCACATTACTTTCCTAAAAAGAAGCATACCAATATACTGCGGAGAGACTGCGGCTTTGATACTTGATGTTATAAGAGATACTAGACGGACTACCTTTGAAAGTGATTTGAGTGGAATCCAATTCAATACTTTCAGAACCGGAAAGAAAGTTAAGGTTGATTCACTTGAAATTGAACCGATTCATGTTGACCACTCGGTTCCCGGTGCTTATGGCTTTGTAATCCATACATCCTCCGGCAGTATAGTCTATACTGGTGATTTCCGCTTACATGGTACCAAACCTGAAATGACGAGGGAGTTTGTGCAAAAAGCCAAGGAATCTCAGCCAAAAGCTGTGATCACAGAGGGGACTAACCTACGCGGTGCTCCAATGTCCTCGGAATCTGAAGTCGTTGAGAAGCTGAAGATGTTAACAGAGCAGACAGATGGGCTTATCATTGGCAGTTTTGCCTGGGCAGATGTAGACCGTTTTCGGTCATTCTACACTGCTGCAAAAGAAAGTGGACGCTATCTTGCAGTTTCACTAAGACAAGCCTATCTGCTAGATAAACTAAGCAGAGACCCTGGATTGGAAATACCTAATCTGGATGATAAGACTCTACTAATATTTAAGAGATACAAAAAAAGATATGACAAATGGGAACAAGAAATTCTAGATCTAGGCCAAGTGGTTGAAAGCTCCGACATTTCAAAAATGCAGAGCAGGATGATCCTTGTCGCAGGGCTATATGATTTTAGTGAGCTTGTCCGAGTTGCCCCTACTTCTGGTAGCTGTTTTGTTCATTCCATGTCTGAACCTTTTGATGAAGAAATGGAGATTGATTTTGAAAAGCTATCTAATTGGCTAAAACACTATGGACTTCCCCAGTATCATATACATACGTCTGGACATATAATGCCACTACAATTGAGACAAACTCTTAAAGAGATCGGCGCAGAGCAGATATATCCAATACACACGGATACACCAGAGCTTTTTGAGAGATTCATGAATGACTTAGATAGCCAATTCATTATGGTCAAGAAAGGTAAGGAATACGAAGTATGATTTCATAATGACCCCTCCAAAACCATAGGAAATTGAGAGACAATGGTATTCATAAGAAAGGATTTTTCTGAGAATAAACATAGTTTAGGAAAATTCTATACAAGGGAGGATATTGTTGACCTCATAAATGGGTTCTGTATTAAGACAGGGAACGAGATCATAGCAGATTTTGGTTGCGGAAAGGGTATATTCCTATCAAGAGCATATTCAATGCTTAAATATCTTAGCCCAAGAAAGACTCATAGCCAGCTACTTAAACAACTTTTCGGGGTCGATATAGATCTGCCGCTGTTCCAATATCCTTTCTCGGAAGCCTCAACAAGTGTCATTCAATACTTGAATTTCAAACCCAAGTTGTATTGTCAGGATTTTTTTGACATAAGACCTGAAGAATTTCCAGAGTTTGACGTAGTGGTTGGAAATCCACCCTATACAAGACATGAGAAGTTCAGGGAGATAACTCCCGATTATGGGTGCAAGTTGAGAAAGGTAATTCAGACTGACTGGCAAAAAGAGGTCCCTCCTAAGAGAGCTGGAATACACATCTATTTTCTGTTACATAGTTTGAAGTTCATCAAGCCGGGCGGAAATCTTGGATATGTAGTTTCCAAATCCTGGTTAGACGTTGATTATGGAAGACAATTCCGTGAGTTTCTTCTGAAGAATACAAGAATAAAGGCAGTGATCGAGAGCAAGGTTGAGAAATGGTTTGATGATGCTAACGTGAATACAGTAATTGTCATCTTGGAAAAGCTGAACAAAGAGTCCAATCGGAATGAAAACATAATAAAATTCGCTCAGTTCTTGGTTCCTCTGGACTGGCTCATTCCACGAGACTGCAAGTGTCAAAGAGCAAGATTTCAAGCTGTACGAAGAATCGTGGATATTATCGAAAATGCCAAAAAGGCTTACAACGATGGCACCATACGAATAGTCCCTTGGAAACAGAATAGGCTTCAAGAGACCTTCAGAGGTAATGGGCCTGAATTGAAATGGGGCGTTTACCTGCGAGCTCCTTCAATATTCTATGAAATCCTAAAGAAAGCGAAGGATTCTCTTATACCCCTTAACAAGATTGCTGAGATAAAACGCGGTTTCACGACTGGCTGTAATGAGTTCTTCTATTTAACAAGAAATGATATAGAAAAATGGGAAATAGAAGAAGAATTTTGGACACATACAGAAAATGGGAAATCGATTCCAAACTATATCATCCGACATCCAAGAGAGACTTCAGAATTAGGAATCAAATCAGAACAACTCGATCATTATGTACTAATTGTAAATAGAGATAAATCAGAATTAACTGGGACAAGCATGCTGAAATATATCAGGTGGGGGGAGAAACAAGGATACAGCAATCGGACTACTTGTCTGGCACGACCAAGATGGTACGATCTGGGCAAAAAGGTACCCGCAAAAATACTCTTCTTGAGGGCCACATCAATCAAACCGGCTACCTATATATGTAGGTCTGGCGTATTTCATGACCAGACTTTCTATTCAGTCAACTCCAAAAACGAGCCTTGGACGAATGCCGTCGCTGCCATTTTAAATTCGACCCTTGAGGGATTCCTTTTCAGAGAATTGTTGAGTGGGGCGGGAATTGCACTGGGCTTGGGAGCTCTATGGAGTGCAGTACGTGATGTAGAATCACTCCCCATAATAGATCCTCGGCAGCTTGAAAGATCCCAAATTAGGAATCTTGAGAGAAATCTCATAAAACTGTCATCCAGGCCCGTTTATTCTGTTTTTGATGAGATCGGAGCAACCGACCCTATTGATCTTTCTATGAGCGACATAAGACCAGATAGAAGGAATTTGGATCAAATTGTCTTTGGTGCAATCAATCTGGATGAAGATGAACAGTTAAGAGTTTACAGGGCAGTCATAGACCTAATGCTATCTAGAATGGAGCGTGCAAAATGGAAAAAAGACTCTTTTCGTATTCTGCATGAGAATTAGAAGATGCCGAGTCAACGGGAGCACAAGGCTTTTATGCAAAGACAGATCACTGCTGAGAAAAATCATCAAAAGAACGATAACTGCCTTTTTGGAGATTTCAATTTGGAGATCTACTTTTCACCGATTCGGTTTAATAAGCAAAGGCTTTCTTCAATGTGAATAGAGGAGATTGAACATATTATGCCAAAAGCAAGCGTAAACAATATTAAAATTGAATATGAGACCATCGGGGACCCGAATTCAAAGCCGTTGTTATTGATAGCGGGTCTGGGAAGTCAGATGCATGCTTGGTCGGATGAAATGTGCGAAAACCTTGCAAGTCGTGGCTTTTTTGCTATTAGATTTGACAACCGGGATATAGGCCTGTCAACAAAAATGAAAGATGCGGGTATCCCAAACTTTGCGGAGATTAATGCTGCTTATATACGTGGAGAAAAACCAGAGATACCCTACACATTAGAGGACATGGCCGGTGATGCAGTTGGACTGTTGGATACTCTGAACATAGATAGGGCACACATCTTTGGTGCATCGATGGGTGGAATGATCGCGCAAGTCCTAGCGTATAAACACCCATCTCGAGTTCTATCTCTCACGATAATCATGAGCACAACTGGCAATCCCGAATTGCCCCAGGGGAAGCCAGAGATCATGGCACAGTTCTTTGCGCCCGTTCCTTCTGAGCGAGAGGCGTATATTGAAGAAACAGTCAAACGTGATCGACTTATTTATGGCACTTTTGATTTTGATGAGGTTAAAGGAAGGGAATATAGAGCAAAGGAGTATGATCGGAGCTATTACCCTGAAGGGCCAATACGACAGCTGGCAGCTATGGCTATCCCTGGTAATACTAGACCCAAACTCTCTGCAATAAGTGCGCCCACACTAGTTATCCATGGAAAGGAGGACCCATTTTACCCGGTAGAAGCTGGAAAAGACATTGCATCAGCGATACCTGGAGCAGAATTATTAGTACTGGATGGGATGGGGCATGGTTTCCCGAGAGAAGTTATTCCACGAATAATCGATGCTTTAGTAGCGAATAGTAATAAGATAACATAGTGGACTAGCAAGAGAAATCTACACGTACTCTCGATTCTTGTCTCTAATTAGCAGAGAGCATCTCAAGTTGAGGACATGATAAGAGATAGAGTGGTGGTTTCAACGGTCATGACATTGACTAGACCATCAGCGCCTCCTGCAATATAATCTGGATTCCTATTTAGGGAATTGAAAAAGCCTTCTGCCATTTGGCTTCTGGTCACATTCTTGACACAAACAAACAGTATGAGTTTTGCTGTAGCCAGTGATTATAATATAAATAGTCGCAAAGAGTTAATATGATATAATCAGATTGAAATTGAAAGGATTCTACAGTAGTCCAAGGCGAATGTCTCGAAAAAGGGGATGATAAGCATCTCAGATAAAGGAAAAAAAGAAACAGCCAATGAAGTCTTGTGTTCCGCTTGCCACAGTCAAAAATTGTACGTAGATAATCAGCGAGGTGAGATTGTCTGTGGAGAGTGTGGGACGGTAGTTACCAAACGAATTCTGAGTGCGGCAAGAACCTATCAGGGAACAGGTGCTTATATCCCGAAACCCAAAACTCCCAAAACAATGGCGGCATACAGAAAGATTCAGCGACTGCAAAGACAACTGCAAGCCTCTCGGACTCTTATCTCTGCTACCAGAGAGGTTCAGCGTATTACATCACAACTAGATGTGCCAGAACTTGTAAGGAAAACAGCCATTTCTATAGGGAAGAAAGCTGTGAATCGGGGGTTAGCTCGAGGTCGTTCCGCCGTTGATATAGCGGCAGGATCTGTTTTAATAGCAGCAAGACTACATAAAATGCCCGTTAGTCACAAAGAAATCACAAAGGTTTCCAAAATACCAACAGAAGAAAAATTAGGAAAGGTCTATCGAAGCATCACACGCGCTCTGAAGATAAAAATTCCCGTTCCAAAGTCTTCTCACTTTGTGTCTCAACTGGCCAGCAAGCTAGGTTTATCCATGAAGGTTCAGACAGAAGCTTATAAGACTCTGAAGCGGTTGGAAGGGACAAACATCTCTCATGGTAGAGATCCGAGAGGAATAGCAGGTGCTGCAATCTATATTGCATCAATTGTGAAAGGTGAGAGAAGAACACAGTCGGAGGTTTCAAGGGCAACTGGCATAACTGAAGTTACTCTAAGAAAACGATATAAGGAACTGGTTCAAAGGCTTCAACTGAAATTGACCTAAAAAGGGACTGCTTTTTATATAATTCGCTCTAAATAAAATGTAATACATCTATGAGGTGTCTTTATTGGCCCTTGAAATTACTACTTCTGAGAGCTTTGAACAAACCGTGAGGCGTGCATTACGTGAAATAAAAATCAGGGAGAAGTCCAGAGAAGGACAATTAAAAGATGATTTACCTCTATTGAAGAAAATGCTGACATCTTTCCAACCATTAGAAACTCTTAAAGAAGACTTTCTAGTTGGTGGTGTAGATGGTAGTGGTATTCCACCTCTTCTTCGTTATGACGACATAATGATACACATCATAACAGCGAATCTGGCTGTCCATAATACAGGAAGTCATTCAGATCAGATAATGCAACATGTTCCATTAACTGGTTTCCCGCCTATACCTGAAGGAGGTTGGCTCATAGAAGCATTCTGGATTTCAATGGAGAACAGCTTGACTTGGAAATATATTGAGGATTTCATTAGACGGGTTTATGTTGCAGATAACATTAACGAGCTTCTATTCCCTCTTTTTGGCGATGTAACAGGGGCAAAAGTATCCTCTTTCAAAGACATTGCTAAGCTTGGTCTGAGAGTAGATTCATTGGAGCAAATAGCAACACTTCCGCCCGCATCAGATAGCCGTCATATTCATGATCTTATGCGTTCAATAACGGAGTTTGCTCTGGCAAAAAGAGCAATAGAATCCAACCTATCCCTAAAGTATCTCCTTATTGATACGTCATTGACCCTCCTTATTCCAAAAGGAAGAAGATACTCACGTTTAATAGATGATTATCTCAAACGCGACCTCTGTATGAAAGCAAGGAAAAATGGCATCGTACTCCTAGCTGTCTCCAAGACTCACACCATACCATGTGCCAGTTCAATTGCCGACCTGGCCGAAAAGGAACTTGGAAAGGAGGCATTATGGTTCTGCAGGATGACGGGTGATGAGGATCCTGAAGGAAGACTTTCAATCCTGCGCGATAGGCCTTATGTTCCACCTGTGGCTGCGACAACATATATTTTCCGTTTCTCCAGGGACTCTCCAATCTTTAGACTGGATTTGGATAGAAAGTGGTGGAAGGAAAATATCTATGATGAAAAGACTCAAGATATGAAGAAAAATGAAAAAAAACTATTTAGTGAAATAGAATACATAAGTCGTGATGCTAGATGGTTTGGTTATCCGACTCCCCTATCCTTTGCTCACATTAATTGCAAAGTGTCAAGAGAGGTAGCTTCCTTAATGATTGAACGCGCGATAAGCATAGCAAAGGAAGAAGGATTCGATGATGAGAAACTGATTGATCCTCGCTCTCTTATTGGATTATGAATTGAGGGATAGAAATGGAAAGAAGTAAGGAGAAATTCGGTGAGTCATTTGGAAAACTGGCAGGAGGAAGTATGGAAGAACTCTTATTAATCACGCAGAACAGAGACATTTCACTAGGAGAGTTTTTCCTGATCCCTTCCAAACGAGGGGAGATTGAAAGGGTCTTCATTTTCAGAGTTCTTGACGCCCAGAACATCATGAGGAGTGTTACCGATCTCTCAAGACTCGCAGGAACACTGGTTACCGAAGGGCGTGCCTACTTTGCAGATAGTGACAGGGAAAAACTTCTCGGGATATTTGGCAAGCTTCTTGGTTATTCTGAGAGAAAGCAAGGTAAATGGATTTTCATGCTGCCTAGAAGATTGCCTGAGCATTTGGCAACGGTTTTTCGTCCAACTGAAGAGACTGATCCGTTATTGCAGGAGCTCTTAGAAAGCCAGATCGATGGGAGTCTATATGTAGGCAATCTCCAAGCTGGAAGCCGTTCTCTGAATATTGATGTTCAACTGCCTCTTCGTTTCATGCCGATGCATATGGGGATATTTGGTACAACCGGATCTGGAAAGTCAAATCTGGTTGAAGTTTTACTTAAATCATGCATTGATCTAAATATGAAGGTATGGCAAGATGGAAAAGGACGCAGGCTTTCAATGCTGGCTATCGATCCTCATGATGAGTTTGCCCTAGGAATCGATAACCGCGGGATCCAAGATATTGTGGATTCTTTGGATGTTGAGACCCGAAGGGCAATAGTAGGAGACTTCTATTATCTTACTCCGTACTTGGGAGCTGCGGCCAGACGAGTTCGACCATATACTAGGGCGATCAAGATACTATGGAAAGAGATAACCCCCCAAGACGTTCTGAGCATTCGGAGTT
>JBHLKK010000040.1:0-14062 GCA_048886745.1 Candidatus Hodarchaeota archaeon
CGGAATCCTAGGATATAAAATCTTCTTTAAAGAATTGGGTGTTGTTGTTGATACGCTCAGAATGTGTACAATCAAGGCAAGATGGCGAGATGCCCTTGTACGCAGCGGGATTGATATGAGGTCTTTGATGTGGGGACAAGCTCCCTACAAAGATTTACGGGATCAAGATATCAAGCATGTGATGTTCCTTCAGGAGGGAATTGCGGGAACCGGTCTTTCCCACTTCATTGCAGATTGGGGAGAGATGTTGGACTTTGGCAACTTGATTGATGCTTTCAGCCTTGCGAAAAGAGTCATTGAAAAGTATGAAGGCCAAAGGCTTCTTTTGAATATCTATGTTGGATCTCTCGATATGCTTTCCCACAAATATGGGCCTAATAGCTTGGAGTACAAGTTAGGAATGGAATTCCTTGAAAAGAACTTGCTCAGATTCTTGAGTTCTCTTGATCGAGAAATATCAAAGAAGACTCTTCTCTTGGTTCTTTCAGACCACGGACAGGACGAAATCAGGCCGGAATGCAATCTAGTTTTTTCAGAAAAGGATATCGAAGAAGTTGAACCATTCATGCGAACACCGCCTGGTAAATCCGGAAGGATTATCCACTTCTATCCAATGGAAGAACATCAAGATGAATTGAGGAATTGGCTAGAAGAAAAAACTGGAGATAAGGGAATAGTACTGGGATTTGAAGACATCGAGAAAGAGATATTGCTCGATATTGTTGACAAAGACAAGGTCTGCACCAGGGTTGGCAGCTTGGTCTTAGCTCTTAGGGAAGGGATATATACCAGATTTGACTTTAAGAAGGAGAACGAGCGGAAAGAAATCATTGAAAGATCGATGTTAGGATCGCATGGTTCGTTAAGTTTTAATGAGATGGTGTCATTATTCTTAGCAATGAATCTATCAGAATTCCAAAAATGATGGAGGGACAAGCAATTTCTAGAAATGAAAAGGCAAGAGATGAAAGAATTGAAGAAGCCCTGGCTGAAGTCAAATCGGCCATTCAGGAATCCAAGGACATGCTTGAGATTGTAAAAAGCGCTCTTGAGACGCTGGGACTGAAACTGATCGATAGATTCAGTGGCATGGAAGGACTGCTTGAAGAGACTCGGGAGGCATTAAGCAAGCTTGAGAATATTGAAATAACCCTCCGTGGTCTGAGATTTACCTTCACGGATACCCTAAAGAAATTTGCGGAGCGGTTTAGTGAGCTTGAATCGAGTGTGAAGAAGGCAACAACAATACCGGTTGAGAAACCAGAAGAGGTTGAAGCCAAAACTCAACTGAAGATGGAGGTTCCAGCAGAAGCTACTGATGCCAGTCCAGCTGCAACCGCAACTGAAGAAGTACTCAGCAAATTGTCAAGAGATGCAAAAAGTGGCATGTCTGCGGAAAGACTGTCAAAGAAAATCGTGGAAAGTCGTGATATGATTATGAGTTGGTCTCCCTACCATCCTACACTTTGGGACATGCATGAATGGAGTCTAAGAGTTAAGCAAAGTCCATCCAATAAACCGATAGACGCAACAATGCTGAATAAGCTCTTAATAAAGATAAACGAATGGAAAGCCCGTCTACTAAGGTCTGAGCAAATAGAAGAGACCTAGATTTAATTCTATTTACTTTTTGCGAGGTGGTCCAGTATTCGACATCTAATAGATATGCACATTCATTCTAGGTACTCGCCTTGTTCCAGCTCGTCAATTCATGCGATACTTGACAGAGCGCTTGACGTAGGGCTTCAGGGCGTAGCAATAACTGATCACGATACAATCAAAGGAGCTCAGAAAGCTAGAAAATTGGCTAAAGGTTATGGAATTCAAGTATTCATAGGCTCTGAAATTACTTCTTCCGACGGCCAGATACTAGCCTATGGGATAGAAAAGGAGATTCCAGTAAGACTTACAGCTATGGAGACCATTAAAATAATTCACGATCTAAACGGAGTGGCCATAGCAGCACATCCATTTCGGGAGACAGGATATAGTCTAGGAAGCAAACTCTTTGATCTTGAACTGGACGGGGTGGAAATCTTAAATGTCTACAACGGTATCGACAAAGAGGCAAAGGCAGCAGCAGAAATCATGGGAGTATCAATGATCGGCGGAAGTGATGCACATCATCCAGCTTATGTGGGTTGGGGAGCAACCGAGTTCAACACAAGTATTGATAACGAATTCTCACTCCTTAATGCAATCAGAAATATGGAGTGCCGTCCAGTGGTTCTTGGAAAATGAACTCTTCTTCCGAACTCAAGAGGACCTCTCCCTCGAGACTGAAGCCGGAAAAGGGCTAGATTTAATTAAGAGTTTTCCAGCCTTTAGATCGTGATCGAGTGTAAATGTTGTATTCTCCATTTAGGGTTTAATTCGTTGATTATCAAAGACGATAGAATAAGATCTAGGTTTTTTCTCCAATTTCTTTTTCTTCTTGCGGTTTCTTTTCGATCCTGAGAAAGAAGGCCAATGATAGTATGGGTGATGCTGTATAAACGATACAAGTGAAGATGTAGGGCGTAGTGTAATCACCAGCGCTCATTATTATCCCTGCAAGTAATGCGCTGAACGCCCAAAGCATATTCCATGAGGTCATATTTATCCCTGCGACTTTTGCTCTCACATCCTTCTCAACCGTCTCCATGGTAAACATGGAGAAGATCGGATACGCCATATTCATTAACGCCCCTCTAAATAGATAACATGAAATTGATAGTGAGAAATTGAAAGATAAACCAATTCCAATGAGAAAGGGTATTGAAGAAAGCTGAGTCAAGGCAACCATTTTGATTTTTCCAATTCGTCTGGCAAGCAAAGGTGCAGTGATATTTGCAGCAGCAATTGTCGACTGACCGCCTACGAATATCATCCCAATCACAGGGCGACTTGCACTAAACCTGCGGTAGAAGAATACATTGAATAATGGTACAACAAATCCTGCTCCTAGTCCAATGAGTCCATTTACCAAGGCGAATTTTAGATAGAGCATAATGTTCCTGGATCGAGTCACACTACCCATCATATCTTCCTTAACAACGCTTTCTTCTTCGGTTTTCCCAGGCGTTATCAGGAATAGAGTGATTACGGATAAGTATTGGAAAACTATTGAAATAACCAAGGTAGCACGATAGGCAATAATGCTCTCGGGAACGGTACCAAATATAGGCGCAAGCAAGACTGGTAGTAGGCTTCCAAATATGAAACCTACCACAGTAAATATGGTTAATATGGCAAAATTGAAACTAAATAGATGGGATCTCTCTTCTTCCCTGCTATTTTCCGTCATGAAAGGACTCTCCGCCACCATATAGAGTGAGAAAGCTCCCCCAGCAATACCATTGCTCAATAATATCATTAAATCAGTTTCAGTTACGTATAGAATTGTGTATGCTATTGAACTGATTATTAATCCAGAGACTAGAGATGCCTTTCTTCCGATTTTATCACATAGAACTCCAGCTGGAATGGCTGCAATCCCAAGAGAAAATGCCCCGGAGAAAAGGATAAGTCCTATGAAAGCTTCTGAATATCCGAGTATGATGACATATAGATTGAATATGAGCTGCGAAACGCCGTAGCTAAATGCAATAAGAGCGCTGGTAATTAAGAAGAGCTTTGCATTGGTACTGAACTCTGTAAATCTCTTGAAGTATTTCTCCATTTTCAATAGTCTCCTATGAGAGCTATAATGTTGCCCACATAGCCTATTCTAGTTTCCATTTCCTTTCAGCAATGTTTCCAGGTTTTTTACCATCGCGCTCAGCTTTGCTGCATCGCATACGATTATCTTTCCATGTTCTTCAGTAATCACACGCTTTTCCTTCATATATTTTATAGCACTATATATGTGACCCGAACGTGATTCACCGACGACTCTTGACTTTTTTATTCTCCTCTTGCCAGAGACTCTTTTTCCGACTTTTATTACTGACCTCATCAACCGTTTTGGGATTCCGGTATGTATTGATATCTCAATCTCCTTGGCATCTGCTCGAGACACAAGATACTCCCGTGTTTTCCCGTCAACTTCGAGTGTCAATCTCACCTTATCGCGCAAAATTCTTCTCCCCTTTTTGCCATCTTCCCATTCATATTGCTACGAGTGGTTCTATAATTAATGCCAGTCAAGAAGCCTAAAATATATAAATAAACGTAGATCAAGTTGCTGTGGAGGTGTTCCGATGTCCAAAGATCTAGGCAAGTATCCTATAAAGTTTAAGATAGCGGATATTGGAGAGACCGAGGGTGAACTAATCAGAATCAAAGCGCCCAAAACAGCAGAGGCAGTATGGCGTTCCTTACCAATTACATCCAAGGTAAGTCTGTGGAAGGATGAAGTTTATTTTTCAATCGGAATAGGTTTAGGTAGGGAAAAACCAAGCAAAACGGTTGAGAGGGGAGACATAGCTTATTGGCCGATGGGGGACGCTTTGTGCGTATTCTTCGGTGAAACTCAGCCTTATTCAGAAGTCAATATATGTGGCAGAATCACCGGCAATATTGAAGTTTTCAACAAGGCAAAGTCTGGCCAGACAATCATAGTGGAAAGAGCTGATTGAATCAAGGTATCTCTATTTGCTCGGGCGGTTCTTTTAGATGAATTATGGGCACAGCTATCCATCCTCTTTGTACAAAATCGGTGAATTCGACTTGCTCAGGACTGCCATCGCTTTTTATGATTGCATACTTCCCTTTGTATTCTTTTTCTGAAACATAGTAGTGACAGGCAGGAAGCTTGGAATCCGGAAGACCAAGAAGCGATGTGAAGGTGCAGTAGTAATGCTTGCTTTCTTTTTTGAAGTGAAAAATCTGAACCGGCTTTGTTAGACCAGAGCTTGCAGCAAGACGTATCAGATCTTGCATGGTCAAAACCTCGATATATGTAAATGGTTCTACTTTCTCCTCTTCCATAGTCTTTCACCGGTTTTCTAAAGAAGCACATAAAGAATTGCAGAATAAGTCAATAAATCTTATGATACTAATTGGAGCTTTTGTACTTCTTTCTCCTTCTCACTTTCTTCAGCTTTTGAGGGTTCTACTATTATGACTCCTTCCTTTTCAGTCGTTATAGTCACATCCAAGCCTGTAGAAAAAACGCGTTTTATCCTTGCCGTTCCTCCAACGCTGATTCTCAATGAACTTGCCTCAAACTTCACCCGGCTGCTAATGGCTTCTTCCTCTTCCCCCAGCCCTTCTCTCAAACGCTCAATTCTCCTCTTTAGATCGCCGATTTTCTGAAGCAGTTTCTGATTTTCCTGATTCTTCGATTCAATTTGCTTTGACAACCTATCTATTGCTTTCTTCATTTCCTCTCTGTCAAAGTCATTCCAGACTATTCTCGTACCACCTTTCTCTCTTTTTGTAGAGATAAGATTTGCTGCCCTTAGAACTGCAATTATATCATATACCCGTCTTCTTGGCATTTCAAGAAGCTGGGCCAGCCTAATATTATTTAGCCCATCTCTCTTGGCTTCCTTTAGCAGATTCACTGCAGTCTGCGTTATCTCTGAAAGCTTCAAGCTATTTCCCTCTCCTACTAAAAAAATACACAAAATCGCATTTAAATAAATTATGGCTATTTATAAAGCGAAAAAACATTAAACCCATCTTCTCTCTTTAAATCAAAAAATCACACATTTGAAGCCCCTAAATTGAATGATGCGTTATTCAAGTCGAATCTATCATTTTGCCGAGATTGGAAAGTCTTTTTCGAGAATTAAAGCAAACGATTGCTGGCGCCATTCATAGCTCTTCTGGACAGGATCAGAGAATAGGCGTGTGATTCCAGATCCATCTCCAATTTGGTTCATCTACGAGCATATTGCACCGCAGTTGTTTTCGAGATGAACTCTATCAAAAGCTCCGGAGTGGCCCTAATTCCTCTTGCTTTTGCTAGGTTGTTCCAGATTGAGATGATCTTGGTGAAATCCGCTCTCTCTCCTATTATTGTTGATCCAATTCTATCCAGCTTGTTTCTTTCGACAGTTTTCCCTTTATTGAGTCCTTTGCAGTATTTCGCCTTTTTTGCAACCCCCCAGCAAAGCCAACCATCTTTGATATCGAATGTGAATGGAAACGCCCTACATGTCATAGGCCTTGCCGGATATATTAAGCACTTATTACTGTCTTTCAGAAAGATACATTTCCCGTCTTCTTCCTTCAAAAGACCTAGAAACGAGTCACCCTTGATTGTGTGAATAGGTGGACTAGCAACAAATCTTATGGCTGAGGCGTCGTCCTCAAAACAGTAAAAAGCCAAGAATCTGAGGGCTTGTTGAGGCATGATATTCAGGAATTTCGTTATTCTCCGAATATCATGATGCGTCACTGTTACAATGGTGCTAGGATCATTGCAGCAACAAGCACATTTCTCACATTTGAATTTCATCATAGTAGCCTCCGGGTTCTGACAAAGATAGTTAGCATTTTTCAATCAAGAGATATTCAAAGCAATTTTGGGCAAGAAAGCTTTTGAAGCAGCTATTATCTATTTCCAGATCTCAGTATTACATTCTTCACATCCAATTTGGCGCATCATCTTATTTCCAAGTGCATAGACTTTGACAGTTAAGTTCTTTCCGCATATGCCGCATTTCACTTTGTCCAGTTCCTCTTCATTTATCAAAACCATATCGTCTCTCCTGATAGTTTCAGGTCCGGGAGTTCTTAGTTTTCTAAGAATATCCAAAATGGCGACTTCCTTTACTGCTTTACAAGCGTGATTTCCATGGTTGACACATTCTGCTTTCTACCTTCTTCTCCGAGAGTTTCAGTTCCAATCTCAGATTTCTTTACGTCAACTGCATCTTTAAGGAATCTTCTCCTAACAATCTCCACTACATCTGCAGCTTTGGATATTGCCCTGCCGCGAGCTTTCACAACAACCTCTTCTGCGCCTTGATTAAAAAGAATTATCACAGCAAGAGCATAATTCATAGCGGGTTTTCTACCTATAAAAACCGAATTCTCTCCAGACAAGCTTTATCCCCCAGTAGTCTTTTATTGGAAAAATCATTTAAAATAAAGCATGATTACAGGCATTTAAGCTTTTCTTTTTAACAGGAAAGGGGTGCCATACAGCAATTTTATTAAATCCTAAAAAGATTATGTTATCTTGCAATACCCAATTAGGGAGTAAGGAGATGTTTAAGTTTGACACGTATTAGAGACGATCTAATTGAAATTGTGGAAACCAAGAAGATCAAGTCCAATAGACCACTAGTAATTGCGGGTTTTGCTGGACAAGGTCTAGTGGGCAGTATTGCACTAAGTTACATAATAGACAATCTCAAACTCAGTGAAATAGCGTATGTTCGCTCAAGACTCCTCCCCCCCGCAACCATATTCATCGATGGTGTGCTTCGCTATCCCTTCCGGATATATTCAAATGAGGAAGGTACCCTTCTGGCCATCATTTCCGAGATTTCACCACCTCTGGAAGGGTTTTATGACATATCTCATTCTCTTATGGGCTGGATCGAAAAAATGGACGTTGAGGAGGTTGTCGTTCTATCTGGTCTAGTAGTAAGGCAAGACCCAGATCCTAAACTAATATTCGCTGCTGCTGAACCTGAAGTTCTGGACAAGCTAAAGAAACACAGGATTCCAATGCTTACTCGGGGTTTAATAACAGGCATTGCTGCCACCATTCTAAATGAATGTATTACAAGAAAGCTCACTGGGATCTGTCTTTTGAGTCCTACAACATCAAAGCCAAATCCAGAAGCCTCTGCGACTCTGATTGATGCACTGAACAGGATCTATAGTCTGGGGATAAAGATGGCTCCCCTGATTGAGGAAATTCAGCTTATCAAGGAGAAACAACGCGAACTCGCCGAACATGCCAAGAAAATGAGCGATCGAGACAGAATAGATAGTATTTATGTCTGAAGTGCATTCTTCGGCTCCAAGATTTGGTAGCTTGCAGTCCTTAGCTGACATAAACATCGTCAATTCTTCCCTTTTTTCTCCTTCAGAAGCTCCGAATCTACCTGTCTCGCCTGTTTTCTGAAAAGGATAGCATCAATTTTGAATCAATTTACGATTCGGTTTGAATCAAGCTTGGAAAGGGGCTATTATTCCAAAATCAACTCGTTGACTACTAATGATCTTTTAGCCAGAAAAATGCATTCGGTACTTCTGTGCTACGAAAAATCAAATGGTGCGCCTTGATTATCCCACTTCCTAAGCACGTAGTAATCGCTGAGGAGTTTTTCAAATTCCCTTCTATCCAGGAACATACCTTTGCTGGAACCTAGCGGTAGTGGTTGCTCAAGAAATAGCTCAGGCAAATTATCGTCTTTCCGACTTACCCCACATTCTACATTGAATGATCGAGCGCTGGTGATTATCCTCGAGCCGTTTGTCTTTAGAACCTTTTTTACTATAGAGACTCCAAATATCGAAGCGAGTACATTTTCAAGCAGATCCCAATTCAAAATCTTTCGAATGAGATGACAGACAAGCAGGCTATCATAAATAACAATTCGATCTTCATTGTCAATTAAAAGCAGAGATTTTCCGCTATAAGAATACCGGTCTACTTCTCCGATTAATTCTTGCATGAATAAATGACTGCGAAGGTGACATGCACCCCGGCTAGCGACAGCGTAACTTAATCCAGTACCCACAAGTCCTCTAACATCGAAGCCAATAGGCTCAAGTCCTTTGACATGTACAGCAATATTCTCTAGTCCGGTTCTTTTGGCAATGCGAAGTACTCCATTGGCCAAATTGGAGCCAACATCCTTGCGCTGACTAATGAGTTTGAGAAGCTCACCTATAGGCTCGGCACTACCATAATCCAGATCTGGTTCTGTTTTAATCTTACCTCTATCTCTAAGCATTATAGCAAAAGAGACGATGTTACCAGAAGTCATAGGATCTAGACCCAGCTTGTTACATAAATCCGCAAGACCGGTTATTGCTCGAATATCGCCTATGTCACAAAGACCGCCAAAGCTGCTAATTGTTTCATACTCCAATTCTGCCTTTGCATTGGTAAACGGACCCGTCTTAACCTCGCATAGCTTTCTACAACCGATTGGACAACCCTCACAAGCGGTATGTTCAATCAGAACATCTTGAATGACTGCCTTCGCATTTATCTGATCCAGGAATTTGGACACTCCACCACTCCAATACCTTGTTGGAAAAACTCCGAGTTCATTTGCAGCATCCACCCAGAATGGAGTTCCGTATTTTGGATATATCTCGTTTGTTTCTTTGGAGTTTCTTATTCTCTCACTGACCTCAGCCACAACCTCATTAAATCCTGTTTCATCCTTAATCAAAGGTTCTCTCGAACCTCCAAAGACGATTGCCTTCAAATTCTTAGAACCCATTACTGCTCCACTGCCACATCTACTGGCAGAATGATAGTAATCATTCACTATTGAGGCAAAAAGCACAAGATTTTCTCCTGCAGGTCCAATAGTAAGTACACCTATATCACTACCAACATCTCTTCTAAGGAAATCCTCTGTCTGATGAGTTGTCTTTCCCCAGAGCTCCTTAGCATCATTGAATTCAACTTCTCCGTCAATAATAGATAGCCAGGTCGCGTTGTCTGCCTTTCTTTCGACTACTAGGACATCATAACCACTTGTCCAAATCCTTCTTGCAGCGTGACCTCCTGCATAACTCTCTCCATAGATCTCTGTCAGTGGGGATTTGAAAAATACACCATACCAGTCTGCAGTCGGAAAATCTGTTCCCGTAAGGGGCCCAACAGCGATAATTAACTTATTTCCGGGGCCTAAAGGATCTACTGCTGGATTAATCTCCTCTTTAAGGATGAACGAGGCTATTCCTTTGCCTCCGATATGCTCCCAAACCATCTTATAGGGGAGTGTTTGCTCCTCAGTCTTCCGATTTGATAGATCAACGCGGAGGATTCTCATCGTGCATCCGATTCCTTTAATTGTCTTGTAAATAAGTATCGACTAACTGCAAGATTAATCTTCTGATGCAGCTCCTTATCTGGGATTGTAGGATAGCTGAAACAGATTCTGCAGTTCAATGAAGGAATTCGGACCTTCTAGGAAGAATTTTCTAGTTTTGTATAAGAATAGAAATAGAAGGATATCATTCATAACAAAACTAAGACAAGTATAACCCCTTTAGAAGATTCTACCTTTTGAATTCATTCTTGAGTATCACTTATCCAGAAATTCAGTCAATACTCTAGTACAACAAAAACCATTCCTAAAACATATCCCCCTGCAATCGCTATTCCAAACACGAGGCTCAAGTCTGCAATAGGAAGTCAAGCTCGGATCATAAAAAGGGCATTCGCTTTCATGACTAGTTATATCATTCAGTAGAGCTCTTATCCTGTCCTTTTTTACTCTTGGATCTAGTATCTCCCCAGGATGGATCTTAAGACCTCCTGTGCCGCTATTCATCAAAACCACCTCTTATTTGCCAAATACGGATTTTATTCTTCTTCTTGCTACTGTCAGTGTAAGGCCTAACGCTATGAAAGACGATGATGCTCCCAAAGAGACCAGTAAAAGAGCACTTTCAGAAGGAGATGCAACAACCTCAATTAAGCATGTATCAGTGATAGAGTGAGAGTAGGTTTGATTTCCCAGATATTCCGCTCGAAGTCCGATTGTACCCTCAAGACCTTCAGGATTGCTCCAATCGAATACTGCAATACCGCTCTCATTTGTGATCGCCTGTCCAATCATTAAATCATTGGCATGCAAGTATATCACAGCTCCATATACCGGCAAGCTGTTGATCGAGACGACTGACATGTCAGAAGAGTTTGTATTGGTTCCTCTTTCAGATGATAACATCACTACAAGAGAGACCTTCTGGCCCTCATATACGGTGGAAGGGGTCTCCATCACAAGCGCGGTAGGAATCTTAATTACTGAAATAGTGTGCCTAATCGAGGTGCTATTTAGATGGAATTGATTTCCGAGGTAAGAAGCGTAGATTGTAAAGTTGCCAGTGTAGCTATCAGGGGCATACCAGATGGCGATAGCTTGGCCGCTTTCATTTGTCAAACTCTCATTAAGATACGTATCATTCACATAGAATTGTATTAAGGCATCTTCTAGCCCTGTTCCATTTTGATCAGCAAGAGCTGCGAGGATTTTCACAGCATCTCCTGGAAAAACCTTTTGAGGTAATTCTAATGAAAGGCTGGTCTCTAACTTGGATCCAGAATTTGCGATCAGCCACTCGATTATGTTCACAACCAGGTTTCTTCCGTTATTATTTAGAAGAGATGCATTATTGAATGTGAGAAAGAATATATCTGGATTCCCGCTATATCCGTAATACTTGGCTAAAGCTATGTGGGTCATCACTGAGCCATATTTTGTTAGATTAGAAGATGTAGCGTAATCAAGCTGAAAGATATCATTGAATTTGGAATCGCTTATCAGAATCTCATTGTGATCACCATTTTCAACATAGGATATATTGTACGGAGTTTTATAGATAGTATGATTGATTTCGCTGTCGTTGACCTCTATCTTATCAATGGCTGACGAGACATAGCCATGAGGATAGCCAGCTAGTCTAAGGATAATCCAACCTCCATAGCTGGAAGCCAGTATAGGTTTACCTGTATTGGCAATGGTTTCGGCGTCATTCTGATTAATACCATTACCATTCGAATCACTTATACTATTCCCAGCAATTACAAGGTCAAAATCGCTAGCTATTTGGGGATTTGAAAGGAAATCCTGGAGAGTCATTTCCTGAAAGCTGTAGTTATATTGCATTAGTACAGCTTCCCAGTCTTGGTAATAGGAGGTGTTGATAGGATCATAAAGGTAAAGAATCTTGGTCTGAGTTCCGGCTTGCTGACTACCTATGCCAATAGCTGAAATGAACAGTGGAAAGAACACCGCTACTACCAAGATTGCTTTTTGTTGTTGACTCACTGAAATCACTTAGGAAGGCGATGGCTAGCGATCAGCTTTTAAATCTTCTCATCTATACCCAATAGATATCCTTTGACCTTTAATTCACGATGGGGGTCAAAATCGGCATTTTTTTGCAAAAAAAAGGCTTCAAATCTATCTTTGCCTCTATGGAAGGGATTTCCAACCTTAGTTTCATTAAAGGATTAATTCTTCCGGGGAAAAAATCTGATCATGAGTTCAAATAAAATGACAAATAATAACCTAGAAACGCGACAGATAGAACACACTTAAAGTCTATCTTTTTCCGCGCAAAAAAAACTGTCCAAGAGGGTAGAGATGAACTGCGTTGCGTTTAAATACTCTTCTGGTAACTAAGTTTTGAATCACCTTCAGGGCAGGAACTGTCCGTGGAGCCTGTAAAACATATCCCGCCAGGGAATGGATGAAACAGGAAACCCGATCCGAAAGGGTGAGGTAGTTCAAACACTGACCTATTCATACAAAAGAAGGGTTAGAGATGGCGACAGATATACATAATCGAGAGTTGATTTCTTGGAATCATTATAGAACCAATGGACATAAACCAATTGAGGTACTATGCTCTGGATGCTGGAACAGATTTACTAGCATATTTGTTCCAAAAGATGTGAATATAGAATATATTCGGTTATTGTGCCACAAATGCTCTGAACTTGAGAGGACAGCAATACCAGTCTAAATCAGCTATCCTTGCCCCGGTGTCTTAATATGGACCATCTGCCATTTCTCAAATGGCTTCCAATAGTCCTATATTCAGAGAAAAATCGATAGAAATCGAGAAGAATCCTCCTGGACATCGTGAATCGGTCAATATTTGGCGACCACCGATGATACGTGAACTTTCACATTCTCTGCTGGATTTCTTAATGGGAGAGCAAGAAACTCAAAAAGAACATATTTGTTTTGCTGGTGTTCTTGTTTCAGGTAATCAGCGAAGGATTCAGGAGCTACACCCACACATATTCCTCTTCGATCAGGAACGGCAAAAGGATCTTCATGTATTAAGAAGATTATGGAAAATGGGAAATCCGAGAAATCGTCCAGCTCGATGCTCCACCAAGCCTTATCAGAGAGGTTCTTCTCGTCAGGGTTGACGACTTCCTCAACAAGATTTTCACCAACTGGAAAACTCTCTACTATTCCCCGAAAGATCTCAAAGAACTTTTCCTTTATTATTGGATAATCACCCAAAATGGATTGCACATCAACAAATGTAATGATTCTATATTCCTCCCCATTCTTGATCCGAACTGTCCATGTTTTCATATTCTTCCCTCGATATTGCTAGACATTGATGTGCAGAAGTATTTCCATTCTAAAATGTCTATGTCCTATTCTTTTTGAGTCAATATTCTATCAGTGATTTTGCTGGCTAGATCGTCAGGAATCCAATCCGAAGGCCTGGCAGCAATAAGTAGCTTCTTGACTCTAAGCATTGGCTGTTCTTCTCCCTCATGTTCTCTAATTCTGTACTCAAGAATAACATCAGAGTTATACTCGATCATATCTGTGCACTGTGCTTCTACAGGGTTGGGAATCAATAGGAATACTATGCAACCAAACCTTATTGCTATTTCCCGTATTAACAGACTGAAACTGACTGCGTGCTGAATACTGAATAGCGTAGATAGCGAAAGCACAGAATCGACAACACAGACTGTCTTATTCCTCATCTTCCCCTCGGTAATTCGATTCACCTCCCTAAAGGGACGTAAAACCTCTGGACTGCTCGAGGGATTCGTTATTGTAAGGGGGCCCGTTTTCTCAGCAAATTTAAAACAATTCACGAAGAATAGCTTTTCTTCTTTTTCATATTTGGCAACTTTAGTTCCAATCGATTTCAACTGTTTTCTTATTAGATCTGGAGAATGATCAAAGGCTAAGACAATGCCGTAATTTCCCCTTTGCAGCTCTTTGGAGAGGATACTACTGGCCAGCAACCATCCACTACCTGCTGGAACATCATTGATTGATACAAGGCTCTCTGACGGAAATCCTCCTTTCAGAATCTTGTCAAGGGCGGGAAAATTCGATTTCAGACTTGAAATCTGATTCACCTCCAGTTCCCAGACCTTATCCTGTTTGAATTACCCCTTTTCTTTTAAGTTTGTCTATTTCCTTGAATTTTGCAGGTA
>JBHLKK010000041.1:0-13997 GCA_048886745.1 Candidatus Hodarchaeota archaeon
CAGTAGATTCTTCTCCTGCTGTTGTGGATGGAAAAGTCTATATTGGCTCTGCTGACAATCATGTCTATTGTTTGGATGCTTCGGATGGTGCATTGATTTGGAATTATACAACATCTGGCCCTGTGTATTCTTCTCCTGCAGTCGCTTTTGGCAGAGTCTATGTCGGGTCTTCTGATGATTCTATCTATTGTTTGAATGCTAGCACTGGAAGCAAGATATGGAACTATACAACAGGTGACGAAATAGCCTCTTCTCCGGCTGTTGCAGGAGGCAAGGTTTACGTAGGCTCTGATGATAACCACATCTATTGCTTGGCTGCTGACACAGGAGTCCAGATTTGGAATCATACGACAAGTGGAAGGGCCCATTCTTCTCCTGCTATTGCCGGCGGTCGAGTTTATGCAGCTTCAGTCAACTTTAGAGTCTATTGTATTGCAGATATCGGAGAAATCGATCCACAATTCTTAATGCTAATACTCATCGTCGCAGGAGTCGCTGTAATCTTCATGGCAATCTCTATAGCGCTTGTGCTCAGAGCAAGGAGATAATCATCTATTCTCATTCCTGAGACATCTTTAATCTAACCAACGCTTCTCTGCCTTTAACCTACTGATATATCCAAGTACTTCCTTCTCTTCTATATCGTACCAATTTTGGTACGCATCTGCTACTGCAAAATAGTAAGTGTTTCTAACGTTGGTGCATACTATCGGGACTTGCAGACTCTCAATCTTTTTAACAGCCCCCAGAGAAGCAGTCGGTATGGCAACTGTGATCTCTTCTGGATGATATTTCTTGACAGATTCAATTGCGGCCATCATTGTGAATCCAGATGCCAGCCCGTCATCTGTAAGGATAACGGTCTCATTTTCCAGTCTTGAGTAAACACTCTTATCAAGCTTATAGAATTCTATTCTTTCATCAATCTGTTTCTTTGTCTTATTGACAGCAGCTTCAACTTGCTCCTTTGTCAGATTTAAGCGATTCAATAACTCTTTGTTAAAGATTGCTGTACCGTCAATTGTTATTGCTCCAAATCCTGCCTCTGGATTCCAGGGAATCTATATTTTTCTGACTATAAGAACACTCATTCTTCCCTTCAGGTATTTCGCAAGCGAATAACCTACCGGTACACCCCCATTGGGAATAGCGAGGATGATTGCGTCCCTATCGATGTAATCCTCCAGCTCTCTTGAGAGCCTTCTTCCTGCGTCTTCTCTGTCCCGATACAAGCATAATCACCAAATCAACTAGGCTTACAATTCGACTCTACAAATATAAGAATATCAATGGTGGAGAAGTATAATGAATAAGGAATACTATTGGATTACGTTAAAATCGGATGATTTCTGATTATGAAGTGCCTATTGTGGCAATCTCCGGTTCTTTAACGGGTTCTTCAGATGTGGTAAATTCTTTAGAGAGAACATAGCCGTGGTATGGGGTTCCAGTGATTATATTGAGCATCTTAAGCCTGTTTTTCAGCTTTATGAATTCTTCTGGGGTTATGGATCTACCATAGTGTTTCTTGAAGAACGGGTCTAGACATCTTTCCACCATATCGAACTCGGAAACTGGGTCCATTTGGCTACGTAGGAATCTGATAACTTTTTCCGTCAATTCCTCGATATTGATTACCGGCCTAATCATTCCTCCATTTAAAAGAACTTGAACTGCTATTTTCCATAGCGTATCCGCCAACTTCTTCCCTTCTTCATTGAGTTCCAACGTCGATAGCAGCTTCTCATTGCTGACAAATCCTCTTTCTTTCAACCTTCGCAAAACCTTGTAAACTGTACGCTGATGGGCCGAAACTAGCTTTAACAAGTCGGATATTCTTAGATCTCCTGCTCTCCATATGATATCGAAGGCCTCTCTCTCCTTGGGAGATGCATCTTCCGGTGGATGTGGTTTTTTGGTTCTACTATAGACCCTGACAGATTTCCTCCTCACAAACGGCCTAGCTCTTGAGATCACTCTTGAAAGCACTGATTCTGGAATTAAGTAGCTCAGCTCTTCTCTTGATTTTTCTCCATTCATCAAAGCAAGTATGAGAAATTCTTCATGACAACTGCCATATCGAGGTAGTCTGTCAAACCACCATTTATTACGGATTTCTCGGTTGATTCTTCTGCCCAGTGGTGTTATTTCAAACACACCATCCATTTGGCGGACCAATCCCGATTCTTGAAGTGGCTGTAAGTACCAATTTGATATTGTGCTTCGACTGTGAGAGAATCTATTCTGATTTAATTTCTCTTGGATTAGAGGGAGGGGAGCCGAGGAGGTTCTATTTAGCTCATCTAAAATTAGCCTTCTTCTATTGTTTTTAATAGAAGCAAAAACCTCTTTTATCATTGATTTGAATGGAGGTTTTAGCATGGTCTGAAGATCCAAATGAACCCCCTCATCATAGTTTATAAAATAAACAATATTTAAATATATCGTTAAAAAAGAAAACCAGCATAAGGCAACTTTATAAAAAAATAATACCAAAAGAGAATGGTGGAACAAATGGATGAAATTGATCGAAAGATAATATCTCTGTTAAGAGAGAACGGTCGAATGACATTTAAAGACATAGGAAAGGTGATCGGCTTCACATCAGCCGGTGCAAAAAAACGTGTGGAGGCTCTATTGAAAAAAGGCGTTATACAGGTTTCTGCACTTCTCGACATCGAAAAACTAAACCTGAATGCGGCCTTGGTGATGTTTGAGATTGAAAGCGAATCGAAAATCAGGGAGTTCCTTGAAAGGTTTAAGAAATGCCCCAGGATTGTTGGTGCCTTTACTGCCATAGGGAAATATAACTTGGTTGCCTTGATGGTTGCAGAAGATCAGAAGACTTTTGAAAGTGTATTCCTTGGAAAGTGTGCGGTAAGGAGAGAAGATGCGCGGACACACATTGAGGTATTTCCATTGGGGACTCAAGAACTATATGTGCCGATTTCTCTGGCGTTGAAACGGAAAGACATCTCTCCATGCGGAGTTAGATGCGAAGTCTGTGGGAGGTACAAAGATGAGTACTGTTTTGGTTGTCCTTCCACGAAATACTATCGGGGAGAATTCTTTATATCCAAATGAGAAAGGTTGGTTCTACTTCTGAAAGCGTAATGCTGTTTGATAATATTTAAAATATCGAGTGATCCATTACAGATTATACATCTGCTGGAATTCCCCTCAATTAAATCATGAAGACCATTCTAAACAAATATAACGCAAATTGATGTGGAGGATATCCTTTGAAACATGATACGATTCTTGTTTTGGATTTCGGTGGCCAATATGCTCATCTAATAGGCAGAAGAATTAGAGAACATAATGTATATTCTGAAATTGCTCCTTGCGACGCCACACTGAAGGAGATAAAACAGATCAAAGACAGGCTAAACGTGAAGGGAATAATACTATCTGGTGGACCTTCCAGTGTCTATGAAACCGATGCTCCGACATTTGATTCGAGAATTATGGGCTTGAATCTGCCCATTTTGGGCATATGTTATGGCCATCAACTTATTGTTCATGTCTCTAAGGGAGTAATCAAGAGGGGGGACAAAAAGGAGTATGGAATAACACAGGCAACCATAGAAAAACCAATCGATATACTAGATGGACTCAGAAAAACAGAAAGAGTCTGGATGAGTCATGGAGATGTGGTAAGTAGACTCCCCGCGGGCTATGAGGTTGTGGCATCCACAGAGAATTGTCCAGTGGCTGCTTTCCGTCACAAACAGAAGCAAATCTACGGTCTACAATGGCATCCTGAAGTCGTACATACAGATAGCGGAATGAAAATGCTCTGGAATTTTATTTTTAATATATGCAAATGTCAGCCTACTTGGACAATGGAAGATTTCATCACCAGCTCCCTTGAAGGGATAAGAAAGATTGTTGGCGGCGGAAAAGCCATATTGGCTTTAAGCGGAGGCATCGATTCAAGCACAACTGCGGTTTTGGCTGCAAGGGTCATAGGAAAGAATCTTACAGCTGTATTTGTTGACCACGGATTCATGAGGTTGGGAGAACCAGAATTCGTTCGTGAGTCCTTTAGAGAGTTTGGCCTTAATCTAATCATAGTGGATGCGAGGGAACGTTTTTTGCGAAGACTGAAGAATGTCTTTGACCCTGAGCAGAAGAGAAAGATCATTGGAGAAGAGTTCATAAGAGTGTTTGAAGGCATAGCATCGGAAGCCAAAGCTCCATATCTTTTGCAGGGCACAATATATCCAGATAGAATCGAGTCTGGCTTCAAAAAACACTCTGACAAAATAAAGTCTCATCATAATGTTGGAGGATTACCTCTGAAGATTGATTTCAAGGAAATCGTGGAACCTCTGAAGGATCTTTACAAAGATGAGGTAAGAAAGATAGCAAAGAAACTGGGTTTGTCTGATGAAATTGCACTGAGACAGCCCTTTCCTGGTCCTGGACTTGCTGTAAGAATTCTTGGTGAAGTGACGCAGGAGAAGCTTGATATTGTAAAGAAGGCAGATGGAATCGTGACTGAGGAGATAGAGAAACGCAAACTGGACGAAGGACTCTGGCAGTATTTCGCTGTCTTAACCGAAGCCAGGAGTACCGGAGTAAGAGGCGACGCTCGTACATATGGCTACACTGTGGTGGTTCGAGTTGTAGAAAGCAGAGAAGCTATGACAGCTAGATTCGCAAGGATTTCATATGATGTACTAGAGACTATATCAACAAGAATAACAAATGAGATACCTCAGGTCTCGAGGGTTGTTTACGATATAACCCATAAGCCTCCAGCAACGATCGAGTGGGAATGAGAGTCTGGTTTTTGGAATTCAGTAATCATTTATGAGAACAAGGTAGAAGACCCCAGATAGATGCTCAAAACTGTTGAATCCATATTGTATTCGCCTTCGTGTTTGCCATTTTGGCCCCTCCTCCCCCTTTACCCCCTCCTCCCCCCCGGCCGCCGCGAAATCCTCAATCCACATTCCACCATCCAAAATCCCTTCTGAAAACTAACGACCGACCTTCTCTCCACGAGCATATATATAAAAAATAGCACTTCCTAGACCGAATTCCTTGCTTTCCATCAGCAAATTATATCCTTTTCTCCTGCCAGAAGATAAATCTCCTTTCTGTCTCTTTTCCCAGATTCCCTTAACAAGCGGAGTCAAATCTTTAACTTCAATGTTCTCAAAACCAGCATCTTCCATCCACTTTCGAAAATCATCATGCTTTGCCTCGCATATGTAATCCAAACCAACAGACTTGAGTTCATCTGCGATTTTGGCAGGAATGGGTTTGACCGAAATCACATCGGTTAGTATTATCTTTCCGCCATCTTTCAACACCCGAGCCATCTCTTTCTGCCCTATCTCGGTAGGTTCTGGCGTAGGATAGATAATAAACTCGCTAACCACTGCATCAAAATCCTCGTCTTCAAGGGGAACACCATACTTCTCCGCTATTCTGAACTCAACAAAATGCTCAATCCCCCTCCTTTTTGCACCCCCCTCTGCTTTCCGCAGCAAGTCCCTTCTCAAATCAAGCCCGACTATCTCTCCGTGTCTTTCAATCTTTTCTCCCAGCCAAAACACCATCTCTCCGGAACCACAACACATTACGAGGATTCTTTTCCCCTCTATTGGCTTCAGCTCGCTCCATATCCTATCAAGAATAGGTCTCAGCGTCAGAATCTCGATCTTACTCCAATTCATATAATTGCCTCCTCAGCCTGAACAATCCCCAGGATTCAGGTTCAATTACCATATTGAGTTTCTAGTAAAAAAATGCTGAGATTCATTTGGGGTCAGATTTTTAATAAGTTCGATCATAGTAGTGTAGAGGTGATCATTAGGTGAGAATCACAGTCTTCAATGGAAGTTCTCGAGGAGAGAAAGGTAACACACACATTATGGTAGAAGAATTCCTGAAGGGTGCAAGAGAAGCTGGAGCCGAAACTGAGAATATCATTCTGGTAGAAAAAAGCATAAAACATTGTCTAGCATGCTTCACTTGCTGGATGAAAACACCTGGAAAATGCGTAACCAGAGATGATATGGAGGGACTGCTTCAGAAATTCATGGATTCAGATATTGTTGTCTACGCAACTCCTGTTTACGTAGATAACGTATCAGGACTCATGAAGAATTTCACAGACAGACATCTCCCGATAATTGATCCTTACTTCGAGAAGGATGAAGCGGGAGAATATCGTCACAGAAGGAGATATGACAAATATCCGAAGATTGCTGTAATCTCAAATTGTGCTTATCCAGAGCAAAGCCATTTTCAGGTAATTCGCCTATTGTTTAAGAGAATTGCCAGAAACATATATTCTGAAGTGGTTGGAGAGATATATAGAGGTGGAGGTCAGATTCTCAGAAGCAGAATTCCCACGCTACAGCCTCTAATTGAAGCGTATAAGGAGAGCCTGAGGATGGCAGGAAAAGAATTGGCTGAGAATCTGAAACTTTCGAAAGAAACTATCGAAAAACTAGAATCACCAATGATGCCTCATGATCTTTACATAAAGCTTCTCAATGACTCTTGGGACAGGTATTTCTCGAAGCAGAAGTCGTCTTCCGTTCGATAGTAATCCAAGCTTCTCATAAAGCTTTGTCTCTGGATAACTGGAGTCTTTTGGCAGACATCGAAGAATCAATCTAGGTGAGATATTCAATGGAAAACGTGTTGAACAGGCCTTTTTATGGAGAGTTTGCTTGGGCATATGATCTTATAATTCCTGACTTCTCCGCAAAGAGATGCGATTTTATAGAGAAGATGTTCTCCCAGAGAGGAGTAAGACCGGGATCCAAGATTCTTGACGCAGGCTGTGGAACGGGCAATTATTCAATTGAGCTAGCTCATAGAGGATATGAGGTAACTGGCCTGGATATATCCCCAGAGTTGATCTTTCTGGCAATGGAAAAAATTAAGGGCAAAACACTCTCCCTTACGTTCAAAAAAGGAAACATCTTGGGATTATTATCGTTGAATAGGTTTGATGGAATTCTATGCCGAGGAGTCCTTAACGATGTTATTGATGATACAAGTCGCCGAGAAATATTTCTCTCCTTCGCGAGTTCTCTAAGTCAAGCAGGTGTTCTGATTCTTGATGTGAGAGAGTGGAAGTCCACAGCTGCCAGAAAGGAAAATGAACCTGTATTCGAAAAAACCATCAATACAAAGAAGGGAAAGCTTACCTTCCAGAGTATTACGAGGCTTGATGAAGAAAGGAGGCAAATCCTCGTTGAGGAGCATTTCAAGATTGAGAAAAACGGAGTAGAAAAAACCTCTGAATATGATTTTATCATGAAATGCTGGATCAGAAGTGAATTGGAGGATTATCTTACCAATGCAGGATTTGGCTCAATTGCTTATTTCGGAGAATATGATTTTGGGGAACCTCTAAGCTCAACGGATCGGATTGTTGCGGTTGCCTCTCTTGAACTCAGTGAGTATTAACTTGAAAGAAAGTTGAAGCGACTTCAGCATTCATTGGGAGTTAAAAGACATCCTCTAGCTTGGTTTCATTCTCATCTCGTAGTAGGGAACCATAAAGCACGGCGGGGCATTTCCCTTTTGTGCTCTACCCTTTTTTTCTTTTTTCTCTTTTCTTTCTTCTTTTTCTTCCCACGTTTGTCTTTCTTTGGCTCTTTTTTGGTTTCTTCTTCCACTTGGGGAATCGGGGCTGGTTCAGGGACAGGACTTATAGGCTTCTCGGGCATGGAGACTGATTCAGGACTAGATACTTCCAATGGCTGGGAAACAGGTATTTCTGATGTTATACTGGAGGGGCCAATTTCGTCCAAAGATGATCCATCAATTCCTTCAAAATCTTCTTTGAATTTTCTTAGTAGTATTCCTAGAGATGCTATTACCATCTCTACTCGCTCTTTGGAATCGATGGCCAACGCAAGTTTATCTGAAACCCGAGATATTAGAAGACATCCGTTATTGAGATTCTTTACTTGATAGTCACCACTATCCCAGAAGGGAAAACTACGAGGAATAACATCCTTTGTAATGTCTTCGACTTCTTGATTTAGTGTACTATATACACAATTGCCTGTGGAATCAAACAATCCAATACGAACGTCGGAACCTGTAAGCAATCCTTCCATTATTCTATCAACCAGATTCCTTGCCTTCGACATACATTACAATCCTTTCAATTCTTGGCCGTTCCATATCTATAATTATATTTGTCAATAAAGGTAATAAGGATTCTTTTCAAGGACCCTTGTTTCAGACACAGAGATTAGTGCAAGAGCCCCATATTGGGGAAACGGAAAGCACATAAAGTAACCTCTCCGGATTGGGGCAATCACTATTTCCTTCTAGAGAAGCAGAAGATCCTAAGGACTCCAGGCGATCAGGAGGGTCTCATTCTCCCACTTTGAATCTGGGATTATTGAGAACAATCTCTCTCAGACTCCTAAAGAATTTGGTCTTAGCAAGACGATTTACATCACCTATTGCTTCCTCGAGATCTTCATCATAGATGATTTCACCCAAAACCGGTGCTGAGAATTCCTGCAACTGATTTTTCACAAAAGAGCTTTTTCGAAACTTCATGTTTTCAATCACACCCAAAATGGGAGCTGAGATTTCTCTTAAGACCTGTATCATTTTCTTGACAGTTTCCAAGGCCACTTTTGATTGAGTAGTAACAATGACAAACTCATTCCTCTTCATGAATCTGATAGCGTCCAGTGTAGCATCTCCAATGCCAGGGGGCATGTCTATTACAAGAAAATCCAACTTCCCCCATCTGGTGATTGTCAGGAGTTCAATCAACGCATTAGATACGTCTGCCCCTCTTATTGGGGAGGGCTTGTCACCTGCATAATAGATGATGGAAATGAACTTAATCCCATGAACTTCGGGTGGAATGATCCCCTTTTCTTCTTTTGGGTAGATATCGCTAATTCCTAATATTATGTGGTCTGAAGGTCCGTAGAAGTCTAGGTCAAATAATCCGACTTTGTATCCTGAATTCGCAAGAACAAGTGCCAGATTGGAAGAAACCATACTCTTGCCTATTCCACCTTTTCCGCCAGTTACAGCAATCATTCTATTTATTCCCTTAAGACGTTCATCAATAATGTTAATTCTCGGATCCATGTTGACTACCTATCCTTTTGTACCTTCTATAGATGCTATCCATACTCCTCGTCCCTTAAGGACCTCAAAATCCGGACTGTTGCATTTTGGACATCTAATATAGACATGTGCAACTTCCGGGATAAAGTGTATCGCCTCTGCATCATCAGGTTTCAGTTTTTCCAATGATTCTCTAAAAAGCCACTGTTGTTGACAGGCCCTACACTTCAAGATTGCCTTTTCCATCTCGATTTCTATGATAGCATTCTCGATTATGGGTCCATGAGCTCTTCTGATCTCATTTAACGCGAATTCAAACAGATCTATTTCTACCTGTTGAAGCCTTCCGACCTTTACAGTAATCTTGTTGACTTTTCCCAGTCCTTTTTCCTTTGATACCTTGATTGCAGTCGAGACTACCGCCTCTGCCAGTGCCCATTCATGCATGTGATTCACCTGGATATCTCAAACGGGTAGATTTTCAGATATTAACGTGGGAACTTTATTAATAACATTTAGGTTATGGAAGATGATTGAACATTGTCATAAAGGAATATACACAACTGCTTAGTAATAGACATTCCAATTCATCTTCAGAAAGTTATTTAAGCGACAATAGTCCCTTTTTAGCTATGCCCACAGAAAATCTTTTGGATAAGGCAAAGAAAGATGGCGTGAAGTTCATCAGTCTGCAGATAACCGACCTGCTAGGCGTCATAAAAGAGGTTGTTATCCCTGTCAGTCAGTTCAAAGATGCCTTAGCAGACGGCGTCTGGTTTGATGGATCTTCAATTGAAGGATTTGCCAGAATACAGGAGAGCGATCTATTTCTGAAGCCTGATCCATCAACCTACTGTGTCGTTCCCTGGTTGACAGAGAATGGTAAAACCGCAAGAGTAATCTGTGACATTTACGGATCAGATGGAAATCCCTATGAGGGCGATCCCAGATTTATACTCAAAAAGGCTTGTGCCCAAGTGGCAGAAATGGGCTATGAGTATAATGTGGGTCCGGAACCAGAGTTCTACCTCTTTAGAAAGACTGACAAAACTACACCGGTTCCGGTGGACGTCTCCAGCTATTTTGATATATCTTCCCATGAAGGTTATAAATTCATAAAACAAATAATAGTTGCTCTGAGGAATTTCGGGATCAGGGTTGAAGCTTCGCATCATGAGGTTGGACGTGGGCAATACGAAATAGATATCTCCTATGGAGGCTGTCTGGAGATAGCAGACAAGCTTGTGACCTTAAAATATGCTGTTAAGAATATAGCTCAAATGTATGACCTCAATGCAACGTTCATGCCAAAACCCATAATGGGTGCGCCGGGTAATGGTATGCACATTCATCAGAGTCTGTTTGATGTCAAAACAGGTAATAATGCCTTCTTTGATGCAAAAGACAGATATAATCTTTCTCAGGCTGCATACAACTTTATTGCTGGACAAATGAAACATATAAAAGCGTTGTGTGCGGTCGTATGTCCGACGGTGAATTCATACAAAAGGCTAGTATCCGGTTTTGAGGCACCAGTCTATATTACGTGGGCCAGCATGAATAGGTCAGCACTTATCAGAGTACCGAGATGGTTCAAACAGAAACCAAAATCTGCCAGAATTGAGCTAAGGTGCCCAGATCCAAGCTGTAATCCATATTTGGCGTTTGCAGTATCTCTTGTTTCAGGTTTGGATGGGATTAAGAATAACCTAATGCCACCTAAGGCAGTGGAAGAGAATGTCTATCAGTTTGACGATCTGAGTCTGATAACCAGAAAGATAGATATGTTACCCTCATCCCTGCTCGAAGCCCTAGACGAGTTAAAAAAGAGCAAACTCCTCCGAGAAGTCCTTGGAGACGAATTGTTCAGGAGATACATTGAAATCAAGACAAAGGAATGGAACGCCTTCAAGGTTCAGGTCACTCCTTGGGAACTTAACAAATACATGGAGATTTACTAGTCTCCCGAAACTAACTTCAAATATCCCGGCTCTAGATTCTTCCTCTTAGAGTGGTCCAGATTCTCAGGTCACCCTGAAAAGAAGCTCTGTTAAGCAGCCTGCTGAAGGTCTTCTCATGAAAGTATTATATGCCACAGACTTACACGGTCATGAATGGAAATATGAAGCCTGCTGGAATACCACTAAGAAATATCGACCCGAAGTAGTTGTTAACGGAGGAGATATGCTGCCAAAAGGCGGCGACCTTCTAGCTTGGCAAGGTGAGTTCATTAGAGATTACCTTCATGATTATTTTGAAAGATTCAACTCCAATGGAATTCACTATCTTTGCTATTTGGGTAACGATGATCTTGGAATTCACGATGCGCTATTTAACGAAATCTGCAACGAATATCCATTTGTATATAATTTTGCACAACGCAGAATAGAGATAGATGTCTTCGAATTCATTGGAATGAACTATGTGGTTGATTATGAGTTTCAACTCAAGGATCGTTGCAGAATGGACACAAAGGATTACGAATTTAGAAAGCAATTAGGAACTCCCCTGATGTCCAGACCAAATGGGTGGCTGGAGATTCACGACTGGTTTTCCTACGCTCGAAATCTTCCGACAATAGAAGATGAGTTAAAGAGATTGACAAAGCCAAAAAACATCTCAAATACCATTTACGTGATTCATATGCCTCCATACATGAGAGGGCTGGATGTGTCCTATCATGGGAAAGATGTGGGATCAAAGGCAGTTTATGAATTCATTCTTGAAAATCAACCGAAGCTGTCGCTCCACGGCCACATACATGAGTCGCCTGAAATGACCGGCAGATGGCTTACAAAGATCGGTAATACGGTCTCCATCCAACCCGGCCAACCAAAGAATGCCTTTGTCTATGTAGAGATTGACTTGACCGAAATGAAATTCAAAAGAATTAGAATATGATATTGCCACAGACCAGGAGCTCTATACAGACTACATCCTGGCAAAAGGCTTATTGCCTTGGAACTATCAGATAATTCTGATTTATCAGAAAAATCAAAAAGCTTAAATATTGAGAAATATTCATTCTATTGGGAGAAAGAATGACAAAGAAAAAGAAGACAAAATCCGATTTCGAATCAATAAAGGATTCAAGTAGCTGCTGCAGAGTTGAATACGTTACAAAGATCGATGATAGGGGTCAAATGGTACTACCTAAGGAAATAAGAGAGAAGGCCAAAATCCGTCCAGGGGAGAAATTAGCAGTAATTAGCATGGAAAAAGACGGAAAAGTATGCTGCATTTCATTAATTAGGGCCGAGGATCTTGAAGGAAAAGTAAAGGATCTTCTCGGTCCTGTTATGAAAGAAATTCTTAAGGAGTGAAATTAGGGTCTTGGATGTGATATAATGGATGATGAAAAAATAAAGAAGGCTGTAAGAGAAAGCTATGCCAAGATTGCAAAACAATCTGGTTCTTGCTGTGGCTCTAAAGGTCCATCCAGTAGAAATCCTGATCTAATCAAAGACGCGAGCAAAAAAATGGGGTATTCACGGGAGGAGCTTGAAGCAGCCCCTGAGGGCTCAAACCTCGGTCTTGGATGTGGAAATCCTGTTGCCATTAGCTCTCTGAAAGAAGGTGATACTGTGCTTGATTTGGGCTCGGGGGCAGGATTTGACTGTTTCCTTGCAGCCAGCAAAGTGGGTGAGAATGGAAAAGTGATCGGAGTTGATATGACCGCAGAGATGATCGATAGAGCAAGAGAGAATGCCAGAAAGGATAACTATAAGAATGTAGAGTTCAGGCTGGGAGAGATTGAGAATTTACCAGTTGCAGACAATTCTGTTGACGTAATAATCTCGAATTGCGTCATCAATCTCGCACCTGACAAAAGAAAGGTCTTCAAGGAAGCTTTCAGGGTTTTGAAGCCAGGAGGCAGGCTCATGGTCTCAGATATAGTATTGTATAACCAACTCCCAGACATCATAAAGAACTCAGTAGAGGCATATTCTGCCTGCATTTCAGGGGCAATGATGAAGGATGATTACCTAGATACCATAAAGGCAGCTGGGTTTCGAGATCTCAAGATAACTGACGAAAGAAGCTTCAGCATCAATTGCGTTAATATCTATGATCCAAAGAAAGATACAATCGATAGGATAGATCTACCGCAGAAAGATGTAGAGAACCTTCAGAATGCCGGCGCAAGCATAAGCATATTCGCAATCAAACCTAATGAAATTTCCTAGGGAATGCCTGAAAGAAGAGACTTACGATCATTTCCTTTCAAGGCAAGATTCATTGAAAGAAGCAAAGAAGAAAAAAGAGAAAAACAGCCCAGAAACTTACTGCAAGGAAAGAAAGGGGAGAGGAAAAGCCCAAAAGATTACCAATGAAACTTGAATCTACTAATTCTCAATTTTTTTTACTCTTTTTCAAAATAGATTTATTCCAGGAATTACTAAATTACAAAAATAGATTTTAAATGGTGGATTCATCATAATCTGGTTGAGTAAAATGGAATACGATCCCCAAAAGATTGAGCCTAAATGGCAAGAAAAATGGGAGAGAAACAGAATCTTCGAGGTTACGGAAGACCCCAAAAAGGAAAAATATTATGTTTTGGAGATGTACCCCTATCCTACTGGAGCCCTTCATATGGGACATCTCCGAAACTATGCCATTGGAGATTGCTTTGCGAGATTTAAGCGAATGAATGGGTTTAATGTGATGTATCCAATGGGGTATGATTCATTTGGATTGCCCGCGGAAAATGCTGCTATTGATGAAGGAGTTGATCCTAGAGAATGGACAGATCAAAATATCGATATTATGCGGCAACAGCAAAAGCGACTAGGACTTTCCTATGACTGGAATCGTGAATTATGGTCCCATCAAGAAGATTATTACAAGTTTGATCAATGGTTCTTTTTGAAAATGTATGAAAAAGGACTTGCATATCGACAAGAGAGTTATGT
>JBHLKK010000042.1:0-13802 GCA_048886745.1 Candidatus Hodarchaeota archaeon
TTAGCAGAACAAACTGGAACAAGGGTAGAATTAATATCTACTGAAACTGAAGAAGGTGTAGAATTATTGAATTTAGGTGGAATAGCCGCTATTTTAAGGTTCAAACCAGAATACTAAGTTGGTGATAATACATGAATGATGAAACTGTCAGCAAATTCGAACAAGAAGTGAACATGCTTGTCGATGAGGTTGGACGTGCTAAGACAATATCTGAAGCAGAGAACAGGATAGAGAAAGTCCAAGAGACATTAGGACAGCTAATGGAAGCATATAAAGAGAGAAATGATCAGGCTAGGTCAACATTGGCTCAAGCAAGGATATATTCATGGGAAAGCTATCGTCAGTACATTAAAGGAAAAACAGATTTGATTGAGATGGGGGTTGCAAATAAAAGAGGACAGTTCTCAGTAGGCTTTCAGAGGAAGAAACTCGTTATCGGAGGCGCTCAAAGGATCAAGATTCAGCCAGTAGATATGGTTTCAAGAATCAAACTGAGTGGAATACTCATTGATATGCTGAGAAATACCAAATTAAGCCATGAAAAAATGATGAAGGCAATTAAGATGGCTTATAAGCTCTGTTCCCAAATCCAGGATCAGGACTTCTCCAAATCTTGCGAGCAATTCATTCAAAATTGGGCAAGAATCGCCATCGAATGGAAATTAGAGTTACTTTCAATAGGCACAATAACTGCAATACTTAAGGCAGAAAGAGAAGAAGTCAACGCATTAATAGACAAGCATTTGGATCTGGCGTCGCAACTAAAAGCCCTTAACGCCGGACAGAAAGAACAATCGATAAATCTACTAGATGAAAGAGTTTACAGAGAGATTTTCGGCTTTTTGAACGCTAAGTATTTCGGTTTAACAGATCAACGTGGGGGAATCATTAGAAAAGGATGGGGCAGGGAAATGAATGGTTTTCTGGAATTAGCTGAGCCCATATTAGATATTACGATACCAGAATTCGTGCTTAACCTGCAACTAAAAGAGCTGTTTCCAAGAATACTCCTGCAGAACAAGGATAAGACAGAATACACCATAGATATTAAGTGAGAGGGTCACAAACCCTAGATAATCTGACTCTTAGGTGGGTTTTTAAAAGGAATATCTTAACAGAAGATCTGAAAGGAGGCATATTTATGGGTAAGGTACTGGCTGTAATCTCCGTCTTGCCAACTGGTACAGATGTAGATCTGGAACAACTTGAAAAGAACATAAAGGAAAACATCCCAAAAGAGGTTGAGCTCAAGGAATCAAGAAAAGAGCCTTTTGCCTTTGGAATAAATGCATTAAAACTTAGTTTCTTGCTTAGCGACGCGGCTGGGGGAACCGACAATATAGAAAAGGCCATAAAGAATCTTGATGGCGTTGGGGAAGTCAAGGTAGAATATGTTTCATTAGTTTAATCTGTCTTCAACTGCCTTCAGAAAACAGCTTTGGTCGATCACAACATCATCGATTCTTCGATTGCTTTTCTTTTACGTGCAGCTTACATATTCCTAGTAATGGATGAAAACAGGAAGGACAGACGTTTTTTCGGCAAATTACGCAAGTTTGAAGATTGCCTGTCTTACGCTTGCAGACCCCACAAGTTTTTCTCGCCAAGCTAACACACATCCTATTTTTGAATAGATACAAGGGAGATAAAAAAGCGTAGCCATAGGGCGCGATAAAGCTTTTATGAAACACTAAAGACTGTATTTAATGCTATAAATGTTCGGTCTTTGGTCCTCGATGGTGAGAGATTTGGAAATACGGTTACGTGTTATGGAAGCTAAACAAAGAGACGTAGGAAGATTTATCGCAAGACTCGATAATGAGTCGATGGAATATTTAAAATTGCAGCCAGGAGACATAATTGCCATAAAGAATCGCAAGAAGACTGCGGCTATAGCTTGGCCTGCATACAATGAGGATAAGGGCAAGAATGTCATCAGAATCGAAGGACGCATTAGAAAGAACATTGGTGCAAGTATAGGAGAGAAAGTCAGTGTGAGGAAGGCAGAAGATAAATCTGCGGCTTTGGTCATTCTTGCACCCACATCAATTAGCATTAATGATTCTACCATCGAACGAGCTATCAAAAGAAGGCTTCTGAACTACCCATTAACAGTCGGAGATACCATTTTTGTCCCCATGGGAATAACCAGGGAAATACCTTTTGTAATTGTAGCGACCGAACCTAAGGACATTGTGGTTGTGAGATCCAGTACGGTAATCCAGATTAGTGAGAAACCGATGGAAGAAATTGCAGGAATACCATATATCACCTACGAAGACATTGGGGGTCTGAGAGAAGCTATAAGACGTATACGTGAAATGATTGAGCTGCCACTTAAACATCCGGAACTATTTAATAGACTGGGTATTGAGCCGCCTCGGGGTGTCCTTTTTCATGGACCACCTGGATGTGGAAAAACACTCCTCGCTCGCACTGTAGCTAATGAATCTGACGCGTATTTCATTTCCATTAACGGTCCGGAAGTGATGAGCAAGTTTTATGGTGAATCGGAGCAAAGAATAAGAGAGATTTTTGAAAAAGCCGAGAAGAATGCACCAAGCATTGTATTTATTGATGAGATGGATGCAATTGCACCTAAGAGAGAGGAAGTTTTGGGAGAGGTCGAAAGACGAGTTGTTGCTCAGCTACTTGCGCTGATGGATGGGTTACATGATCGTGGAAGAATCATAATCATAGGCGCCACAAATAGACCTGGCGCATTGGATTCAGCCTTTCGCCGCCCAGGAAGATTTGATCGAGAAATTGAGTTAGGAGTCCCAGATAAGAAAGAACGATTGGAGATTCTGCAAATACACACTCGAAATATGCCCTTATCCAAGACTGTAGATCTGAAAAACCTTGCAGAAATCACACACGGGTTTGTCGGCGCAGATCTGGCCGCCCTATGTAGAGAAGCTGCAATGAAAGTATTGCGTAGGTATATGCCTGAAATCAATCTGGCAGATGAAAGCATACCTCCGGAAATTCTAGATAAACTTGAAGTTCGATCAAGGGACTTCTTGGAGGCATTAAAGGAGGTTCAACCTACTGCAATAAGGGAAGTCTCCATAGAAATACCAAATGTTCAGTGGAGAGATATCGGAAATCTGGAAGATGTTAAACAAAAACTCAGAGAGACTGTTGAATGGCCTTTTAACCAACCAAAGGCATTGGAACGGATGGGAATAACTGCTCCTAAGGGGGTCTTACTATACGGACCACCTGGATGTGGCAAGACTCTTCTGGCGCGTGCGGTGGCAACAGAGAGTAAGACAAACTTCATTAGCATCAAAGGTCCTGAAATACTAAGTAAATGGGTTGGCGAGTCTGAGAAAGCTGTAAGAGAGATCTTTAGAAAAGCAAGAATGCTAGCTCCGGCCATTGTCTTCTTTGATGAGGTTGACTCCTTGGCTCCTAGGCGAGGAGGAGACTATGGCGGTTCTCCCATTACTGAACGAATAATAAGTCAACTGTTGACCGAACTTGATGGACTAACAGACTCAAGAGATGTAATCGTATTGGCCGCCACCAATAGGCCCGATATGCTTGATCCAGCACTAGTTAGACCTGGGCGATTCGATAGACTGATCTATATACCATCACCTGAAGAAAAGGCACGGCTTGAAATACTGAAGATATATACACAAAAAATGCCTCTAGCAGATGATGTAAAAATAGAGCAGTTAGCTAAGATGACTGAGAACTACGTAGGTGCAGATATAGAAGCCTTATGTAGGGAGGCAGCCATGTTAGCCTTAAGAGAGAATTTGAACTCCAAGGAAGTCCATTGGAAACATTTTGAGACAGCTTTAAAAGAAATCCATCCTACTGTAAATCAAGAAATAATACGATGGTATGAACGTTTCAAAGAGAAGTTCAAACAGACTCATATTAGCCCACCACACATTACATGATTGGAGTATGGAAGGAAGAGTGATGAAACAAGCATATTGGGATCTTGTACCATTGAAGAATGCCATATTAAGCGCCATTGCCAAAAGACAAGGTATACTACTTGATAATGAACTCTTTACAATGCTTCAAAAGGATTTTAAGGATTTATCCTATACCAAACTGAATAAGGCTCTCATGGCGCTCGAGATAGAGGGAGTATTACACGTTTCACAGATCACAAAGACCAAAAGAAGAATCGAAGTCATAAAAGAAGGCGAGGGATTTCTACTGGTCGATGAGGATTAAGCAATTCCTCAAATAAAATGAGAAATGCTACATCCTGTTATGCACCCTTTGCTCGAGTTATCCTTCTCTTTCCAAGGATGTTCCAGTACTCAACTTGACCTCCAATTTCTAGTTTTGCAGAGGCCCCTTCTTCAACATCAGATAATGGTACTTCTATTGTCTGATAATTCTCCATATCCATTATCATGACGCTTCTATCTGTCTTAGAAATCACTTGACCGGTTCTTTTGTCTATTATTGGTGTCTCTACTGATGCATCAGCCGGGTAGACAACACTTCTTTTGCTATTGTCAAAGAATCCTATGGCAACCATCCGAACTTTTGCGTGGCCGTGTTTTCCGGCCTTGGATTTTTCAAAACTGACTATTTTGCAGGGTTCTTCACCTATAATTATGAATTTTCCGACCTTCAGACTACCGGCGTTTACCATACGCTTTTCCATTATGGTATCTCCTACGCTTGTGAATAAGCTTAAGATTGTTCGAGGTTTTTAACTCTATCGGCCGAAAGTCATCTTGTGAAAGGCGGGTATTGGACGAAAGATTCTTTTAGTAAAATCTATCTTAACATTTCCAGAAGTCAGATCTCAATTTCTAACAGGGTTGACTGAAAATGTTCAAAACGGTTGGAGTAAAAGCCAAGCCAGATGAAAAAGCCATCAAGATATCAGAAGATGTAGTTAATTATCTTGAGAAACAGGGACTTGAGGTAAAGGTAAGCGAAGAGACCGCTAGGAAAATGACTGCCAAAGTTAATGCTGTAGAGCTTTCAGAGATGAACGTGGAGTTTCTTGTTACAGTCGGGGGGGACGGTACAATCCTACGTACACTGCATAATCTACCTGCAGTTTATCCCCCAATTCTTGGAATCAACGTGGGTTCTATTGGCTTCCTAGCCGAGATTTGTCCGGAAGATATGTTTGAAGCTCTGGACAGGATTCTGAAAGGGGATTTCATTTTGGAGAATGCTCTTCAACTAAAAGCAAGTGCAAGTAGTAAAAAAATCCCAAACGCACTGAATGAGGTTGCAGTCATGGGCAAGCAATTGGGCAAGATTTTACGATTGGAGGTCTATGTGAATGACAATTATATCAGCACGACGCTGGGTGACGGTGTTATGGTAGCAACTCCAACAGGCTCGACAGCTTACTGCCTATCATCGGGTGGACCTATTATTGAGCCCAGTTTAGAAGGATTTGCCATAGTACCAATTTCCACGTTTAGAACAAGTATGATTCCCTTGGTTGTACCCTCATCCAGCGTAGTAAATATCCACGTAGCCAAACCAAATAAAGATGCACTTGCGATTGTGGATGGACAACACCAGACTGTGCTTAAGCCAGGAGATGAGGTCATCGTTCAGAAAGCAGAAGAAATTGTTCCATTTATACGTTTTGAAGGATCATTCTACAGACGTTTGAGGGATAAATTCCTTATTAGGTGACTAAGTCTGACAGAAAGTAAACCAGTAGTATTGGTTCTAGATACAAGCGCATTCCTGAGTGGCTTCAACCCCCATATGAGTGAGCTAGATCAGGCCACAACTCCGAGGGTCATAGATGAACTAGGCGATTCAAAAGCGAAATTGAGGGTGCAATTGTCAATATCTTCAAAGAAGATTAGGATTAAAGAGCCTGATAAGGATTCGATCGATGAAGTTCGAGAGGTTGCACGTAAAACAGGAGATATCTCCTCGCTTTCTGAGACCGATATTCATGTTTTGGCATTAGCACAGAATCTTAAACCAGAAGCAACACCAATAATCGTTTCAGATGATTATTCCATACAGAACGTAGCGAAAGAACTTGGAATTCGATATCAAAAATTAATCCAATGGGGAATAAAGACGAAACTGACATGGCAAATTTACTGTCCTGCATGTTATGCGAAGTACAATTCAGATTACCGCTCTAGACTGTGTGAGGTATGTGGTGCTATTTTAAAAAGAAAGCCAGCTGGCAAAAAATAAAAGAGTGAGGAATGTTTCTCCATTATCATAGAAGAGGTTATTAGGGGGCGCTGAATCTGGGTGTTGACCTCAAGAATTTGATTTCTCCCAAGGTTACTAGCTTTAGAGAGCTTACGGGAAGGTCCATCGCGATGGACGCGTATAATACGCTGTACCAGTTTCTCGCAACTATTCGACAGCTAGATGGGATGCCATTAGTTGATAGCAAACAAAGAGTTACATCACATTTGAGTGGCTTATTCTATAGAACAGTTAACTTAATCGAGAGGGGGATTAAGCCAGTATTTGTTTTTGATGGAACTCCTCCAAAATTAAAATTAAGAACAATAAAGGAACGCAAAGAAGTCCGAAAAGAAGCCGAGAAGAAGTGGAAAGATGCACTGGAACGCAGAGATTTAAAGGCCGCTAGAAAATACGCTCAATCCGCAATTTGGTTAACAGATGATATGGCAGATGAGAGTAAAAAACTTCTCACAGCTGTGGGGATTCCACATATTCAAGCACCTTCCGAGGGGGAAGCTCAAGCGGCTTACATGACAATAAAAGGAGATGTTTGGGGAACTGGAAGTCAAGATTGGGACGCTCTATTATTCAACGCTCGAATACTAATTCGCAATTTGACCATAACTGGGCGAAGAAAATTGCCTGGCAAGGAGGTATATATCAAAGTTGAGCCCGAATCGATAGTTGGAGCAGAGGTTTTACAGAAGTTGGAGATAACCAGAGAGCAACTTGTGGATATAGGTATACTAATAGGAACCGACTACAATACAGGCGTCAAAGGAGTTGGAGCCAAAACAGCACTCAACCTAATTAAGAAATATGGAACCCTAGAGAGAACAATAAAAGCTAAGGGGTTTGAAATTGAGCCCTCGATCAATCAAATACGACGCATTTATCTCGAGCCAAAGGTGACCGATGACTACACTATTGAATGGAGACAACCCAACAAGGATAAGATAGTCGCCCTACTCTGTGATGAACATGATTTTTCATATGAACGAGTACAAAAAGCCCTCGAACGATTGGAGAAAGGGATATTTACTGGGAAGCAGACCAGCCTAGAAACATGGTTTGGTAAATAGACATTTCAACAAACGCTCTGAAAAATTATTCTTCGAATAGTATTTTTCCTAAGAGGTTATTCATTAATCTGGCAGGTAAAAAACCCACTGATTTAATAAAAAAGGCTTTCTTGCAGAAAGGTGTATATAGGAAAAAGGCATATCTTTCTTTGAGATTAGCTCAATAAATGAAAGAGGGGGGGCAATCCTTTGAAAAAAGAATGCTCGAACTGTGGTCTCGAATTTGAGGAAGGAAAAGAAGGGTTCTTTACCGATTATCCCCATACGAGAGAAGTATGTCCGGAATGTGGCTCGGACCAGATTCGCTACGCAATGCTAAAGAAGAAAAAGAAGAAGGTCGTTTTTTCAAAGAAGTGTCTGAACTGTGGTTCAGAATTTGAGAAAGGGAAAATGGAGAGATTCAAGGGAGACGCCTATGACAGAGAGATTTGCCCTGAATGTGGTTCTTTAGAACTTGAGATGGTTAGAAATATAGCAGCATGAGAAAATAACTCATTAATTCATCTCAGAGCCATTATAAGCTTTTCCGGCATTTGGTTTGCTATAGAAAGCCTCCGGACGAGGAATGGGAGTTCGCAAGAAGTTCGCAAGACCGTTACTACCCCTGAAAGCGAAGGCTGGTAGGCTCAGAGCAGATAGCGAGAGTACCAACAAGCTCCAGAAGATTCGCCCTGATATGAGGGATACCTGCATCAACCTTTCTAGGCCTTATACAACTAAACTGCATCAAACAACTAATCTGCATCAAGTTATAGTGGATAGTTTTGAGAAGAGTTTAAGAAGATTGAGAAAATAATATTCTAGGTGCGAATAGGGGAATAAGGGAGATAGTGTTAACATTAATCGTTGTTCATTATTTCTTCACTCATTGTGAATTCTTCGAGATGGTCTGCGCGTTCAACCTCTTCAACTTGCCTATACCATATTTTCTTTGTACCAACCCTAGATCGAAGCTTCCACCCGAATGTCTTCCTTTGTTTATCAATCATTTCTCGAATCTGGTCAACTCGCTGAGCTATTATCTGTCTTTGTTCATCTGTGAACTCTTCATACTTATCAACGAACTTCTTCACCTTTTCTAGATTCGTGGTAAAGGTATACCAGAATCCCCAGTCTTTTGAGAGTATCTGGGCGATCCGTTTTCCATTGATCACTCCGTGGTCATCGTTTCTGCCTGTTTGGTGGTCAAGAAGTAGAATTATGATATCTTTTATATCTTTTTCATTAATGAATACTATCTGCGCTTTCTGCATTAGTAGTTCCGTTCGCGGTATTGTCGGGTAGTCAAACTCTAGCTTACCTCTAAAGTCAACAGTATGGTTCATTTCAAGCTTATCGAAGAATACGTCTATTTGAGGACGCCCTGTTCCAGTAGCATCTTTGTAAATGCGTCTCGTCACGAATAAGAAGGGAGTAACTCTGCTCTTCAAGGGTTCATATCCAAAGGATTTGAAGAACTTATCTACTTTACCCTCTTGTTTCCAATATGCTACATAGTCTATATCGGTAAGTTGCCGAAATGATTTGTGAGTGCCAGCATGATTCTTCGAATTAATCCTAATTGCTGCAGAACCCAAAATTCTTAGGATTATACCTTGCTCTTTTGCAGCTCCGGCTAGTTTAATCCCCTCGTGTAGTATGAGCTCGTCGCCACTGAGCTTTTGTTTTTCTTCTTCAGCTTTTGCTCCTTTCTTGAGCTTTTGCTCTTTGTTTCCTGACAGGCTTTTCACCCCCATTTTTCCTGTGCTAATTGTCTTTTGGCTTTCTGAAATAGGTTGTCAAATCTTTTGATTGCTGTTAAATCTGTTGTGTTGAACCTTGCACCGAATTTCTGGGCCCTTAGTGAAGCTGATGGCTTTTCAGACCTCCAACCCAAAAAATATAGGTGTCTTATAAACTTATGGAATTTATAAGGTTTTCTCAATCTGTTAATCTTAATTAAAGAAGCCTTTCTACTTTTGGTCGCTTGCTCCAGACGGGCATTTCGGAAGATGCTCTACCGTCAACTGCGACAAAAGAACAAAAATGTAATAGAAGGAGATGTAATAGAAAGAATAAAATACACCGTTGGTGTGAGTTCTTATTCGTTTATTTTATTGTACCTTTTCTTCTCATCTCTTCTAATTTCGACAGCATATCATCTGCGGACTCAAGAATCTTGGCGACTGTGGGAGGATCAAAAACCCTGTAGTAGTTATGAGGTCCTACACGTCTGACCAGTAATAATTGGCTTTTCCTTAGCACCCCCAATTGGGCAAATGCTTCGTCTTCATTCATTCCGGCTTTCTCTCCGACTTGAGAAGCTCGTCCCTCAGGGAGAGGTCCCAGAAGGACCTCTAGGACCCTCAGCGTATCTGGCTCCGACAGGGATCTGAACACTTGTGCACGTAATTTGTTAGACGCCTTTCTCTTTGACAACTAAAATCTCACCTTCTCTTCCATTCTCTCTACTTCTTCGACCGGATTATACCACGCTTTTTTGGTGCCCAGCCTTGAACGCATTCTCCATCCAAAGGATTTCTTCTTCTTCTCTACGGCGTCCAAGATTTCAGTAACTTTTTTCTCAACGGTATTTTGATCTCCTTTGGGCAGCTTGAATTTTGCAATCCATTCGTCTTTGAGTTTTTTGAGGTTCATTGTCACGGTATAGTAGAATCCCCAGTCTTTGGATAAGGGCTCAGTAATGACGTCAATATTTATTGTTTCGTCATCATGATCTCCAAGTTCGTGTTCCAAGAATATGCAAGTTAGGTCTTTGGCATCTTTCTCTCCCATTCCCAGCCTTTTCTCTCCTCCAACAATTTGGGTCTTTTGCAACACCGTTTCAGCAAGTGGGACGGTCGGGGTGTCAAGATGTAACCTGCCCTTCCACTCAATAGTATGGTTCATTTCAAGCTTATCAAGGAAAATGTCGCCATTTAGCGGCCTCTTTCCATCCGGCATCATTACAGGAGTTTCGGAAGGATCCCACCAGATAATTCTTCCCATGAGGAGCCCAGGAGTGAGGCTTGGCTTCATGATTTCATAGCCAAATGCCCAGCTCAGCAGTTGTTCAATATCCTTCCTTTGCTTATCATATGCTGCGAAGTCTATGTCTGTAACTTCACGGCCCAGGGACTCCCACAATCCATGGTATTCATCGAGGTGCATTCTAACTGCTATAGCACCTATAACCCGGAGGGTGATGCCTTTTCTATTTGCCGCATCCACCATTTTCAGTGCGGTATCAACTATATCTGCTACTTTTGCCATCTTTGCTACGCCCCCTTAAGCACATTAATTGGCTACTTCTGTTTTAATGTTACTAAAAAAACTTTCGGTGAAACTAAAAAACCTTTCGGTAAATCCCGATAAACAGACACTTCAGGAATAAGGCCTGAGAAATGGGTTGATTCCAATGATCTTCATATTCGGTCCTTTGACATTGACCGTTGCGCAAGTACAATCTACGTTACTACAACCCCTTTGCTCGTAGGGTGGTGGAAAGGTATACCGTGCAACTAAAATAATGGTACTGGGTGTTGTCGGTTAAGGGGGAATCTGTGAGAATACTCATCCAGTCCCCAAGGTTATCTCGTCTGCATCGAAGAGGACCCACCCACATTGAGTTGGTGTTGCAATATTGTCGACAACGATACTGTGGGGTGTTATACACAGAAGAAAAAACGGGCATGCTATCAATCTCAAAACATGAAGTGTTTTGGTTTTTTTCTAACCAGATGTGAACATATAGTTCTTAATCTTGTTTTCTGTGAGATTTATCATCACGCCTCGAAGTATTCCTTCTCCATATTCGCTGCCCGGGTTCATGCACATCGTTCTACCGACTTTAATGGCGCCTTTTCCTTCATGGATGTGACCGAAAAGTCCTAGTAGAGGTTGGTGTTTATCAATTGCCTTCCGGACAGCTTTGCTGCCAACAGGGATCATTTTGATTCCATCGGTGCCCATGACTGGTTTGAAGGTCTCATCGAGAAGAGGTGCATAATCTAGAGGAGTAACATCATAGGGAGGTACGTGGAAATTGAATATGGCATTTGGCATGTCCTTGATCTTAGCTATCATAGGCTCAATAATCTTTTCTAGTTCCTCTTCTGTTATGTCTCTTGGACAGTGCCAAGGTGTTATGTTTGAATAGCCACTGCTAACCATTTCATGATGATCATCAATATAAACGACTTCTCCTTCAGGATCTATGACATAATCTGAGCTTCTCAGTACTTTGGAGACCTCCATAGTATCATCGTTGCCTCCGGTCACGTAAACTGTTATCCCTGAGTCCTTCAAACGTTCTTTTGCAAGGTCCAGCCAGTCTTTTAGAACTTTTAGAGCCAAGTCCTCATAGAGTTTATCAAGTTTATCTGGCTTGTCACGTATTTTCTCTACCTCTTCAGGCGTAGTAGTATACGGGTAAAAACCAGCACCACGAACATGTTTTATCAATTTTTCTAATTCCTCATCACCCTTTGCAATATATTCAGTTCCGTAATATTTTGCTCTGTATGATCCATCTGGTTGCTTTATGAGTGGGACTACCATTTTTCCTGTAATATCTCCACCCACGACTGCAACATTAGCTTGGTAGATTTTACAGGCGTTCAAGAACTTCCTCCAGCAGACTTCTGACCCATGTAGGTCTGTTACATAGTAAATTCGGGTCATTGCCATACTTTTCCACCTCTTCACAAATCTATCCACAACAAATCAGCGTATCAGATTTTAACCTACTGGATTTTTGCGCATATTTAAGTATTTAGTATTTGCAGGATAATGACACGCTCCAAGTTTGGATCTGGGAGGGAAAACCTAAGTATATTAAAACCAGCGTTAAAACCCAATATTGGTGTTTAATTAGAAGCTGGATTCAAAAAAAATGGGGAAGTGTATTTGGGCTTACTTTTGGCTTTAGTCTGGTGGAATCTCTTTGAATCGTAGGTCCATAGGAATGCCTTGGCTCTTTCGGTAATAGTAGAATATTGCGTATACAATGAACGGCGAGATACATAGCCAGAGGACTGTACCTAGAAGACTTATCGAGTCTATTGGACCGCCAACGAATGTTGGGGCCGTTGTGGCGAACACTGTGAAGGTGCTTAGTACTGCTGTTGCGAAACCGAGTAGAGATAAGGCAGGCATACCTTTCATCTTACCATATGCATGGAACAACATAGCCAGGAAGATGAAGAACAGTACGAACAAGATGCCCAGTGATGCATAGTCCACCATCGTCGGGGTAGCTCCTGCAAACGCTATAGCAGCCATAGCACCAAAGTAGATGAGTACAACGCCTACTACCGTCATAACGGCTGCCATGGCCATCAGACCTAGTCCGGTGCCGCCAGTCCAGGTCTTCTTAGACAGCTCTGGAGATTTGTCGAAGATATCTCTACGTCTCCACGGGAAGACGATACCTCCGACCCCGAATATGATCCAACCAATGAACCACAGAGTAATTGTATATAGAATGTATTGTAGGAACCCTGTCAAGGTGTAGAATACGTTGAACAGGATGGAGATAACCAAAGCTAGCATAACGCAAACCCATGGAGAACCTCTTCGATCGACTCTTGCGACCCAATGTGGGAGCAAACCGTCGAAAGACCAGGCGAAGAAGTTACGCACTGGTCCGAAGGACATTCCCATTACGCTGCCGTATGTAGCGCCTAAGAAGCCAAAGCTTACTAAGTGTATTAGGAGTGCGTTATCGGTGTAGTATAGCGATGCTGTCATTGCGTTCGCCATTGCACCATATGCTGAGTAGTCGAGGCCGACAGCATCAGCGTAAGCATTTGCAATCCAGAAGTCTGTGCCACCACCAAGGTATGCAGTTCCGTAGAACAACTCCCAGTATAGCATGAACAGCACAATTGACCCTATTAGAGCCAACCCTTGAGAGAATGTAACACCTTTGATTTCACCAGCAGCGCTCGTGGTATATGTGGAGCCTAGTGTGTTCAGGTTGACGTATGTGGTTCCAGCCATGACTGTACCCCAGTTTGATATGGTACCAGGACCAGGCCATGGACCCCAACCATCTCCCGGAGCGATAGTTGATACAGCAGTCAAGTAGTCTGCATAACTGTCATACGGGAAGACGTAGGCTGGATCCATCCATGCCTTGGTGGCTGGAGCCCAATAGTTGTCTATTCTGGTTTGAACTTGTGTCGGATTGGTGGTAAGGGCCGCTGCCACGAAGGCGATCAGACCAACTGTCGCAATGGCTACGGTAATCCAGCTGAGAATCATGCAAACCCTCGCACCCCGCCACATTATGATGAAGGTTGTTATCAATCCAATGCAACCAATGAAGAAGACGACTAATGTGCTGTAGGATATACCGCCTAATTCGAAGTCGCTCAGCAGTCTGCCCCAATAGAGCATGCCATTGTTTTGGGAGATTATTCCCTGATTCCAGAACATTGGTGCGATACCATAGTTAATGTACCAGATCGTACATGAGCCACTCCAGGATATCCCTACTAGAGTTAGACACCATGAGGAGAATAACCCTAGGGAAGGATGGAGTGCTCTGCTAAGGTATAGATA
>JBHLKK010000043.1:0-13715 GCA_048886745.1 Candidatus Hodarchaeota archaeon
AAATCTTGTTTTACTGATGTTTTGGTAATTGGATTTCTTGTCAGAACGTATAGAAGAATGGAAAAAGACTAAAATCCAATTTGGGGCGGATTCTTGTCAGCCATAGATCATTCCGCCAAAATCATATGGATATCATGTGGAATATGAAGTAAGTTTTTTAAGTAATTTGTCGTGTTTGAAAAGTAAAGTTTAATTGGTATAGATTATGTCTTGGTGAATTGGGGCGGGTAGTTCAGCTCGGAAGAACGCCTGACTTGCACTCAGGAGACTTCACAGAGCTGGTGAAGCCTGAAGCCTGGGGTTCAAATCCCCACCCGTCCACCAAACGTGATTTGGGGTTTTGTGAAAAGGAGAATCATTGGCTCAGGTTCAAAAGATTTAAATATATCACATTTGATATCATCACTGATATCGAATGTGATACAAGGAGATAGCAGGAGACGAAAAACACATGGCTCCAGGCAAGTACAAGAGCGCATCTCAATATCAGCTATCGGCACTTCGTCGTTATCCAGGGCTGACGGCCCTCAGCGGAGGTTTGGCGGTATTTGCCGCCTTCCTAGCAACCCTCCCCGGCTGGGTCTTGGGCGATGCCCTAGATGAGCTCGAATATGGGATCAGTATGGGTTTAGGATTAACACCGCAATTCATCTGGTTTGCTTTGCTTATTCTTGGAATTGCCGCATTGCTATTTATCACCATCCTGTTGGTGGGCTATGCCTTTGCGATTATGACCTTGCGGTGGGAACGAGATGCCCGACAGGAATTCTTCGAGACTATTCAGGATAACAGTATGACTTTCCACGATCAAGTGGACAGCAAACAACTCCTGGCCGTGGCTATGCAAGATGTGCGTTGGGTTCGTTTTTCTTTGAATCCCGCGTTACGGAATATCATCACGGCGATTGGCACCGTAATCATCTCATCGATTCTTATCGCACTCATTGACCCAGTTTTAAGCATCCTTATGGTAATTGGGGCTCCCCTGTATCTCTATTTCGCTTATCGATACGCCGTCACCGTAGAGCCGGTACGGCGCAAGCGCTCAGAGCAGAATGAGAAACTCACAGCTGTTAGCCAAGAGGTTTTTCGAGGAATCGAGGTTGTAAGAGCTTTTGGATCAGAAGAAAGAGAACAGGCTAAGTTCTATGAGGTTTCGAAAGAATATGAACGCCTGCAAACTCGAGAAGGACGGCTTGCAGCATTCTATATCCCTGTTTTTATTCTAATTTGCGTCAATACAATATCCTTCATCTATGGTGCATACCAAGTCTTAGCTGGGGTCTATACTATTGGAACCTTGATCAAGATACTTGGTTTGCTCGCAGCTGTTGATGCCTTCAGTTTTATGCTTCCACGTTTCCTGCTTGTTATCCGTGGTGGTTATGTGAACGCACAGCGTATCGTTGACTTGCTTAAATGGGTTGACCCTCTGGAAGAGCCGAAAAAGCCGGTTAAAGATATTGATTGGAGCGCTGATATTGTTTTTGAGAATGTTAGCTTTAGCTATGCTTCAAACAATGGACAGAATAATTCTGCTTTAAAAAGGGTGAATTTCACGATTCCTGGCGGCTCCCGGGTTGCCTTGATTGGAGGACCGGGTGGCGGAAAGAGTACAATTTTGAAATTGCTACTTCGCTTGTATGATCCGACAGAGGGCAGAATCCTTATCGGGGGAGTCGATCTTCGAGATGTTCACACGCGAGACGTCCGCGCAGCTGTGGGATTAGTAGAGCAGGAGATTTTCCTCTTCCGCATGAGCATTCGTGATAACATCGGATTTGGGTCTGTGGAGGCACAAGACGAAGAGATCTTGGAAGCTGCAAAAAGAGCCCAAGCTCAGGAGTTCATAGAAAAACTACCTGAAGGCTATGATACTCTTATTGGAGAGCGGGGAATGACTCTAAGTGGGGGTCAGCGACAACGCTTGGCGATTGCTCGAACCCTCGTTCAAAACCCAAAGATCCTTCTTTTGGATGATTCTGCAAGCGCAATTGATGTTCAAACAGAGTTTCAGCTTCGGAAGGCATTGGATGAAGTAATGCAAGGCCGAACGAGTATCACGGTAACGCAACGACTGAGAACCTTGCTTGAATCTGATCTCATCGTAATTGTTGATAAAGGCGAATTAGTAGCCTTTGGAACACATGAAGAGTTACTCAGCTCCTCGGAGCATTATCAGCGAATCTTTGAGCGTCTTCCCGGCGCGTTGCCGTATGTTCGAAAACGTTCCGAGAAAGGAGGTGCTGCCTAATGGGAATGCGAGGCCATGGAGGACCAAGGGCACTAGTGGGAAAGCGACCCAAACGAAGTCGGCCACTCCGTGTTCTTTTAAGGAGAATGTTTGGGTATCTAGGTAAATTCAAGGTAATAATCGCGGTCGCAGCTACGTTGTCATTGATAGCGATTACCATGAGTGCAGTGGATCCACTAGTATTATCATGGGGAATTGACTTCCTCCTTACACCGGGAAGTACATTAAATGGAATTATAATTCTCGGTCTCGTATACATAGTATTGCGAGTTCTTAGTTGGGTACTTGGCTCGATTAACACTTGGATTCTTTCAGGTGCACAAGCAGGATTTGTTCAATCTCTGCAGCAAGATGTTTATAACCGCCTGATAAAGGCGGATTTGTCTTATCATCGATCAGAGCAGAGCGGGGATGTTACTTCTCGGGTAACCACAGATACCGACTCGCTGGCTCAGGGCGTTCAAATAGTTATTGACGTTTCCAGTCAGCTTCTCTTGCTGATTGCTACATTTCTTCTAATGTGGTTTGCATCACCCTTAGTGGCACTCACAGCGCTTATAGTCGTTCCTGTGGTGATTCTCATTATGGTTCTATTTGGAACTGTCGGTCAACGAACTATGCTTGCTTCACAACGAGCACAAGGATATGTCTCTGGTCAAATTGCTGAAAATTTGAGCGGTGTACACATTGCCAAGGCTTTCAATCGCGAAGATGAGACTGCCGCTACATTAAATACATTGAATCAAGAAGCCTACCGTCATGGCTTTCGTTTCATGATTTTGATGACTGTATTGCAGCCCCTCGTTCGTGCAACGGGGATTGCTGCGATTTCAGCCATGCTGTTCGTGGCAGGAGGGCTGGCGGCGGGAACGTTGCCCGTATTAACATTAGGTGAAGTTTTTCTCGGTATCATTCTGATCCAACGATTCCTTTACCCACTTCTCATCCTGAGCATGATGGCGACCCAGTTTCAAGCATCCATGGCTTCCATGGACCGGCTCTTGGATGTCGTTGAAACCGAGCCCAGCATTGTAGATAGCCCCACATCAACCCCCCTTAAACCAGATAGTGATGGCATCACTTTTGATAATGTAACTTTTGCTTATGTGGAAGGCACAGATGTCCTGAAGAATGTGACCTTTAGGATTAATCCGGGAGAAACCGTTGCGATTGTAGGTCATACAGGAGCTGGAAAAACGACTATAGCGGCCCTCATAAATCGGTTTTATGACCCCCAAAAGGGAAGGATCCTCATTGGAGACCAAGATCTTCGGAATGTGATCTTGCAATCATTACATGATGATGTGGCTCTGATTTCCCAGCAGCTTTACCTTTTTGATGACACCGTTATGGAAAATATTCGGTATGGACGTCCTTCGGCATCTGATGAAGAAATCATGAAGCTGTGTGTTGAAATTGGTGCGCATGATTTCGTCGAGGTTTTGCCCCAAGGATACAATACAATGGTTACAGAGGGAGGCGGAAATCTGAGTGCTGGACAAGTCCAGATGATTGCGATTGCACGAACCATGTTGGCAGACCCCAAAATCCTCATCCTGGATGAAGCAACCAGTCGATTGGATGCTTATTCAGAGTCGCTGGTACAGGCTGCTCAAGAGAGACTATTCGCCAAGCGAACAACCGTTGTCATAGCCCACCGATTGACAACAATTGCCAACGCCTCACGCGTTTTAGTATTTGAACATGGCGAATTGATTGAACAGGGAACTCATGATGAGTTGCTCAAGCTTGGAGGTCGATACAAAGCACTCCATGATACATATTATGCACATCAATCCTACGAAGAGATTTCTGAAGAATTATTGAGGACGGCTCAAGAGGAGCTCGTCAAGGCACCCAGCCAACCAGCCGAGGTTGGTAGCATAGAATGGAAACCGGGGAAGGCAAGAAGTCATAAATAGCAGGAAAATTTCTTTTTGTTTGAATTTGAAGTGGGGCCGGGAGGGGGATTCGAACCCCCGCCTGCGGTTATGGCACCGTGTAGCGGTTTACATGGCGTCTGTCTGTCCCCCTTTGTACGTTGGGATCCACAGGCCGCCAGGACTACCCCTACCCCTTCGGGACGCTTTTGCTTTGCGTATCCCGGCCATTTTAATCCCGGCCATTCTGTTGGAATATAGACAAATTATTTGAAAAAGCTTATGGCTTAAGGATTTTGGAAAAGGTTAAAAATAATATGTAAGATGTATTTTCAAGAATGGTAGGAGATGCGTGTGGTGAGTTTTAAGGGGCGTAGTATAGTATCAATTCGCGATTTCACCCGTGAAGAGGTAGAGTATATTCTTGATGTCGCAGAAAAAATGGAAGAATCTGCCCAGAAGGGATCAGACCTTCTAAAAGGAAGGATTTTGGCAACTCTATTCTTTGAGCCTAGCACCAGAACGAGAATTTCCTTTGAAACTGCCATGAAAAGGCTTGGCGGAGGAGTCGTTGGTTTTGCGGAACCTGGTACAACATCTGCCGTTAAGGGAGAGAATCTTAGCGATACTATTCGAGTAGTTGAAAGCTATGCAGATGTAATTGTACTCAGACATCCGCTAGAAGGAGCAGCAAGATTGGCATCCGAACTTTCCAAAATTCCGATCATTAATGCTGGTTCTGGATCGGAAGAGCACCCTACGCAGGCATTACTGGATTTGCTTACGATTCGAAGGGAAAAAAAGACCATTGATGGGCTGAGTATAGCGCTGGTCGGTGACCTAAAGTATGGTCGAACTGTCCATTCATTGTCTTACGCTCTATCAATGTATGATGTGGATCTATTCTTGGTCTCTCCCCCGCTACTAAGAATGAGATCTGAAACGGTTGACGATGTCAAGAAACAGGGAATCAAAGTAACCGAAGTGGAACATATTGAGAAGATCTTAGAGAATGTTGATGTGATATACATTACGCGTATCCAAAGGGAAAGAATTCCAGACGCAGCAGAATACGAAAAAGTAAAGGGTTCGTATAAGATTGATCTAGATCTATTGGACAATGCCAAAAAAGATGTTATAATAATGCATCCACTTCCGAGAGTAGATGAAATTGATGCCGAGGTAGATAGACTCTCAGGCGCAGTCTACTTTAAACAACCTTGGAATGGTGTTCTTATTCGCATGGCATTGCTTGCTTCAATACTTGGTGGAATCTAAGGAGGTTTATCATGTGGCAGAAGAAGAATTGAGGGTTCGGAAAATAAAACAGGGCACTGTTATTGATCATATCTCCGCGGGGAATGCCCTAAATGTACTTAAAATCCTAAGGATCAGTGGAAAAGAAGGATATGTCGTCAGTATATCCATTAACGTGCCTAGCAAGAAATTTGGCAAAAAAGATATAGTCAAAATCGAAGAACGGGAACTGGATCCTAAAGAGGTCGACAAGATAGCATTACTTGCTCCAAATGCTACAATAAACATCGTTAGGAATTACAGGGTAGTAGACAAGCAGAGAGTCAAATTACCCGATGAACTGGAGGGTTTTCCGCGGTGTATTAATCCAAGCTGTGTTGTTAATAGTGGAGAGCCCATGGAACCAAAGTTTTCGGTTGACAGTAAGGAGCCAGTCAAACTGAGGTGCAAGTACTGCACCCGCATAATGGAGCAGGAAGATATAATAGAACAATTTGTTTCAGAGTAGAGAAGTGCTATCCGTAACGTATATAAATTAAGCTAGAATATACAAGGTCCGCAGGAGTTGCTCCGAACGGAGATCGATTGCACCTAATTCAGAGAAGGACGCAACGGATGGATGATAGATGGTCATTGAAATCATAAAGGAAATTAAGAAAACCGAAGAAGAAGCTCAAAAAATAGTTGATGATGCTCAGGAGAAAGTTAAGGGTGAAAGAGCAGAATGGGACGATGCGAAACTAACACTAGAGAAAGAAATAGGAAGTGAGGTTTCAATAAAGATAGAAGAGATTACGAAGGATGCTCAGAAAGCTATTGATTCGGAAATCAAGCGGTTGGCTAAAAGGACGGATAAGGAGATTGAAGAACTAGAAGAAATCGCACAAAAGAATATGAAAAAAGCTGTGGACAAGATTATTGAATTTATTCTCACTGAAAGAAGCTAATAGGAGTCCAGAATAATGAAAAAAAATAGCACACCTTCCACCAATCTTAGACAGAAGATTATTGATAATGCAGAAGAAACAGCCAAGGAAATCGTCAAAGAAGTCAAAAAAGAGAGACAAAGACTGATTAAAGAAGATAGAGAGGCACTTCAAGAAGTAATGGCCAAACGCGTCAAACAAGCAGAAGAAGAGGCTTCTCTTCTCAGACAACAGCAATTGGCTGAAGGCAAAGTCCATGCAAAACGAAGGGTCCTTACAACCAAGGAAGAATTACTGGAGAGTGCATTTGAAGAGGCCAAGAAGAAATTGGCCAAACTTACAAAGGAAGCAAAGTATGACAAGACTCTACAGAGTCTCATTCTAAATGCTGCTATCAACTTGAACGGAGGAAAGCTAGAGGTTGCCTTCACCGGTAAAGATGCGGAGGCAGGAGTGGACCTGAAGAAGATTGCAGATGAGGTAACAAAGAAAACCAAGAAAACAACGACGATAACCGTATCCAAGGAAAAGATAAGCGCCACGGGAGGAGTTGTTGTAAGAACAGCCGATGGCAAAATTGAAGTTGATAATACGTTTGAGACATTGCTTAGCAGGTTTAAACGAGAGCTTAGACCTACTATTGCTGGAATACTGTTCCAATCGATAGATAAAGAGGTCGAATCATGAAGATTGTGGTAGTGGGAGATACGGATACTGCTGTAGGATTGAAGCTTGCAGGAGTTAGCGATGCTTACGTGGTAAACGATAAGCAAGAGGCAGAGAGTATAGTTAGGAAACTCTCACAAACAGAGGATGTTGGTTTGATCGTAATAACGGAGAAGATTGCAAATCAAATCCGACCTTTAATAAGAAGGATCTTGGAACAGGATTTGCCAATACTCGTAGAGATTCCAGACAAATATGGACCGGTAAGTGGAGAAACCGATATAATCCGTGATCTCATTAGAAAAGCGGTTGGAATAGATTTGAAAAAGTAAACATCATGATTAGGAAACCAAAAAACGGGTGAGAAATATGTCCCAAGTAGGTAGAATAATTAAAATCGCAGGGCCATTGGTTGTAGCCAAAGGCATGCAAGGCGTGAGAATGTACGAAGTATGTAAAGTGGGAAATGAAGAGCTCATAGGGGAAGTCAATAGAGTGGAAGAAGATATGAGCTTTATTCAGGTGTATGAAGAGACTGCAGGAATTAGACCCGGGGAAAAAGTTGTTGCGACCGGCACGTCTCTATCACTTGAGCTCGGACCTGGTTTGTTAGGTCAATTGTTCGACGGGATTCAAAGACCCTTGCCTGCGATGAAGGAGGCAAGTGGAGATTTCATTCGAAGAGGGATTCTAGTATCAGCTTTATCTAAAGATAAGAAATGGCAATTCACTCCAAGAGCTAGCAGTGGCGACAAGGTTCAGGCCGGAGATATACTCGGAGTAGTACCAGAAACTACTCTGGTAGAACACAGAATAATGGTTCCCCCAGGCGTAACAGGCGAGGTCGTGGATATTGCTTCTGAAGGAGAATACACTGTGGTGGAGACTATAGCAAAAGTCAAAGCTAATGCTGGAAAAGTCAGAGAAATTCCAATGATGCAGGAATGGCCAGTTCGTATCGCACGTCCATATAAGGAGAAAGTACCGACAGAGGTTCCCCTTATTACAGGCCAGAGGATTGTTGATACCTTCTTCCCAGTTGCTAAAGGAGGTACCTCAGCAATTCCAGGGGGCTTTGGCACTGGGAAAACCGTAATGTTACACCAGCTTGCTGCGTGGGCAGATTCAAACATCATTGTTTATGTTGGTTGTGGGGAACGAGGAAATGAAATGACAGAAGTACTTGAGAAGTTTCCGACGTATAAGGATCCACGATCAGGCGAGCCGCTTATGAATAGAACGGTATTGATAGCGAATACATCAAATATGCCTGTAGCTGCCCGAGAGGCAAGCATCTATACCGGGATTACCATGGCTGAATACTTCAGAGACATGGGATACGATATTGCACTTCAGGCAGATTCTACATCCAGATGGGCAGAAGCGCTACGGGAGATTTCCGGAAGATTAGAAGAAATGCCCGGTGAGGAAGGATATCCAGCTTACCTTGCCAGCAGATTAGCCGAGTTTTACGAACGTGCAGGCAGGGTAAAGACACTAGGCACGGAGCCAAGAATGGGTTCAGTTTCACTAACAGGGGCGGTCAGCCCTCCCGGTGGAGACTTTTCTGAACCTGTCACCCAGGGTACGCTCCGTATAATTAAGACATTCTGGGGTCTTGATACAGACTTGGCTTATAGAAGACACTTTCCAGCGATCAATTGGCTGACCAGCTATTCACTCTATCTTGAGAATCTGCAGGAGTGGTATAACAGGATTGGAAAAAGGTGGAATGAACTACGAGAGGAAGCTATGGCCATCTTAGAAAAAGAAGAAGAACTCACGGAGATTGTCCAACTTGTGGGCCCAGATGCATTACCAGAATCGGAGAGAGTCATGCTGGAATCTGCTCGGATAATTAGAGAGGACTATCTTCAGCAAAGTGCGTTACATCCAATAGATACTTTCTGTCCGATGGAGAAGATGTACAGAATGTTGGAAATAATCTCAAAGCTTCATCATAGTATGAGAAGATCGATTGACAGAGGAGTATCTATTAAAGACGTCTTGGAACTGCCAGTTATAGAAAGAATAGCCAGGATGAAAATCATACCATATGAAGACAGGAAGAAAATGCAACAGACGTTCAATGAAATAGAGAATGAACTTGACGGTCAATTCAGTGAACTTATTTCAAAATCCGCCGTCTAAAAGCGTTTCAATCACTTTTTTTATTATTTTTTGACAAATATTCAGCAACTTCTTTAGCCCAGATTCCGGCGTTATCGTTTTCACTAATTCTTTTCAGATACTTTTCCCAGGTTATGTCTAGAGCCTTTCTCCAATCATCGAATGCAGCAAGTAAATTCTTGTGAGTCGATTTATGATCGACGCAAAAACCTTCCCTTCCGATACTCGCTCCACCACAAATAGGACAAGACATTATTTCTTCCCCTTTTTCCTCCCCTTTCCAGAGGTTTTTCTGCCAGGGCAATCTAGCCAGTTAACGCACATATTCCAAGGTCTACGACCTTTTTGTATCACTCGGGCCGTGGGATAACCACAATGTCGGCACTCTTTGTTTAAAGGCTCCAAAGATCCCTTTTGAGGCAATGGAAAGGTTGCATTGCACCCACCTTCTCGGTAGTTAGAACAACCCACAAAACGTTTGCGAGTTGTTCTAGAGATGATTACTGTTAATTCCCCGGTCTCACATACAGGACATTTTCCTAAGACTCGTTGTTGTCGCCAAAGCTTTTGTAGTGCATCCGTTAATTCGGTCCCTATCTCACTCTCTCTAAATTTAAACTTCTCCAAGATCGGTTTTAGTGTGTTTACCGTATTCAAGAGTACGTCGGTTCTCTTTTTTCTCCCGTTTTGAATATCGTCCATATCCCGTTCTAAATCCCTTGTTAACTCTGGAGAGAGAACATCTGGGCAGTGCTTTTCTAATACACTCACAACAGAAGACCCTAAATCAGTAATGCTAATAGGGTGTCCTCGGATGTAGCCTCGTCTGAAGAGTATGTCGATTATTCCCGCTCTTGTTGCTTTAGTTCCAAGCTGTTCTTCTTCCATAAGCTTCAGAAGCGAACTAGGATTATATCTGGAAGGGGGAGAAGTAAATTTCTCATCAGATTGTAGATGACTTAGGGAAAGCTTTTGTCCTTCCTCCAACGGGGGCAGAAGAACTTCATCGGTTCTGGCATAGGGCCCATAAAACTTCAACCAACCTAGTGATAAGATCTCCCGTCCATTAAGAAAGAAAGTGTGTTCTCCGAAGTCAATGGAGGTCCTGACGCTTAGTTTGATCGCAGATTCACCAAATGTAGCCATGAATCTTCGAACTATGAGATCATACAAGCGTTTTTCAGGTCCACTCAAGTCTTTGTCAGGCAGATTTCCAGTAGGGTGAATGCATGGATGTGCAGGATCGTCTTTCTTACCTTGGTTGGGAACAAGATTCTCCAACTTAAGAAGTTCATTGGCCAGCTCCTCATAATCGGGATTTTCTGCCAGAGACTTTAGAATTTCACGGCCGTTAACCGAAGGGGGAATCTTTTGACTACTAGTTCTGGGATAAGATATGAGTGCGGCGAGATATAATCTCTCAGCAATATTTAGTGTTCTACTGGGAGTGTAGCCAAAAAGACTGTATGCAGCTACTTGTAATCCACCAGTGTTAAAAGGAATGGGAGGTTTTTGCTTATATTCTCTTTTCATTATCGAGGAGACGATACCCTCCCGACCTTTGCAATCTTCCACTACTCTTTCCGCCTCATCCTTGATCCAGATCTTGCTCTTAGAATAATCCAGCGGAAAAGGCTCGTTATTAATTGTCGCTTCAGCACTTATTGTCCAATAAGGTATAGGAACGAAGCTACGGACCTTTCTTTCCCGGTCCATGACGAATGATAAAGTTGGCCCCTGAACTCGACCAGTGCCAATAGTGTGATAGTATCCTGATATGTTCTTTAAAGACAAAGTTAAGGCTCGAGTTAGGTTTATCCCAAACAGCCAATCCACCTCATGGCGGGTTTTTCCTGCCTCAACCATTTCGTAATCTAGATGCGGAGATACGTTCTCATAAGCTTTGATTAAGTCGCTTTTAGTAAGTGTTGAGAATCTCATTCGCTTTGCCTTTTTGGAGGCGTCTACACCGCATGCGTATTTTAAGACACAATACCCAATCAGGCTTCCTTCTAAATCGTAGTCGCATGCATTGATGAAGGTAGAGGCATTCCCTGCAAGTTTTTCTATTACTTCAATGAAATTCTTTGTATTGGAAGCCCTCCTACTCACTTTATATGAAGGTTTCCAAGTCATATTGAAAGTAGGATAGATCCACCCAGTTCCTCTTTGAGTTAGATTGTAAAGGTGACCTAGTGCAGAGACTAGAAAGATCTCCTCCTCATCTCTTGATACTTTAAAAAAGGTAACGCCTTTTTCAGTGTGTTCCTCTAAAGTCTTGTTTTCATCTAGAGACCTTGCAATACGTGAACAGGCTGTTGGCTTTTCAGTGATTATTAGAGTGGTCATGGTTTCACCTTACCGTTTGATAGGAGTAGTGTTTAGTTAAAACCTATTAAAAGTCTTCATTTCTAAAATCAATTATCGGTACAGTCGTCGTCTCAAGAATCCATTCAATAATTCCTCTGGCAATCTCCAACTTATTTCTTTTTTCATTTGAGGCAATGACATCTTTATCTAGAAAGGGTTTAGAATACCTTCCAATTATTGGACCAAAATCCATCCCAACAAGCAGTATTTGTTTGGGTTTTGCTGCTTCTACAAAGCACACAGCACGATCTCCGTCCGTGAAGCCACCGGTATTTATAAGCGGTGTCGATGGTTTGGATTGAACAGTACCAATAACTCTGTTGGCCACTCTGGGAACGTATTCTTCGACAAGATCAATGTTGTCTCCATGGGCGTGAACAGCAAATATGGTACCTAATAAGTGTAATTGAGCTAGAATATCTGCGTCTAATCCATCTAGATCAGTAACAACAATGCTGGGTATAATATTATGTTCGAGTAAAGCCCATGCAGCACCATCAGCTGCCACATGAATGAAAGACTGGAAGGCTTTTTTTTCTGCAATTGTTGAGACATTGCTAGGCAGTGACGGGCCAGCACCGTATATTATCACACTTTTATTTTCAAGAATGGGTTTAACTTCCTCAAACGTTAACCCATTGTTCTCAAGCAGTTTGTGAAGTATTTTCTCAGCTCTTATGTCTTCTTTTAGAGAATAACCAAACATCTTTCTGATCCGCGGGTACCACTTTCTCAGAAAGATCCTACCACGAAACAAGATGTTAGAGGCGTTGTTAAAATCCATTTCCTGGTCACACATTGTCTTGATGTGCTCTGCTTTTGAACACAGCCATATACATACACTCATCAAGTGGAATATACATTAGATCGGATGGAGTTGGTTCATCCGTGAACTCAACAGGGGCACCCCTTATTAAAACTGCGGGAATTCTTTCGTCCGCCTCACCCATCAAAACTTCAGCAGCCGATGCCAAATTGTCTGCTGTGGCTCTTCGTGTGATCTGAAGGGGTCTTCCGAATATATCGGGATGGCCGCGTTCATCAGTTACAGGCATTATGCCTGAAACACCAATACATAATCCCACCGTTCCAAGGCGCAGAGGTTGCGTTCTACTGTCTGCGATTATGATAGCAATCCGCTTTCCAGTTCTCTGAAATGCATCAGCTCTCAATTCATCGGCATCTTGTGTAGGATCTTTTGGAAGTAAAGATACATAACCGAGAGGAGCATTACTCTTGTCAATTCCGGCGTTTGCCATGAACACTTTGTTCTTGATTGTAAGTAGAACCTGAGGAATGCCACCGAGAATCATATCTGCTTCACGTATTATTAGTTCAGCAACCCCCGGTTCTAGCTGGTATTTTGCTGCAAGTTCTTCGGCATGTTTTGAAGGTGTTATTTCGTCTAGCTTGACCAGCCTCCCTTGTGCTGTACCCAACGCAGTTTCAGCGATAACCAAGATATCTTTATCCTCTAGCTCAACACCATCATGACTTAGTGTATCTAATATTACTCCCAAAATGTCGTCCTTTGGTTCGATAACTCTCGTTTTTATGGGGAATAATTGCATTTTTGCATCACTCACGTTCTTTATTGACATTTTGATAGAAATCGAATCTAGCGATTGTCTATTGAACTCTTAATACTCTTTTCTCAGTATAACCTGAGATTACTTTTATGTATCCCCTAAGCGAGGAATCTAATTCCTTGTCGCCCGTATCTACTCGCAGCACAGGTGTTGTTGTGAGTTTGTACGGCGTTGCAATAACAATTATGTTCTTTAATCCAACTTTTTTTATGACATCTGGACTTATCTGTTGATTCCCTCTGCCAAATATGAAGCCCTGGTTTCCTATTGGAGTGATTATAATCTTAACGCTTTTTGCACTAATCGCTTTGAGTATCTGTTTTTCATTAACATCTTTCGCAACAATCTGTTTATTCTCAAGTAAATCCACACCCAGAGGTGTTTTTTCCGCCTTCAAGAGATCAGCTATTGGTTTGAGAGTTGTACCAGGACCTAGAATATATAGTATATTCGGATCCATCTCTTCAATAATCCTTCTTGCAATCGCTTCCTTATCAAGTTCATCGTCATGACTAATCGGACTTGCAACCTTGACTCCCTGCAAATAAATCGGTTCATAAGGAACCAGGGCATATCCTTTTAATGAGACTGAAAGCCTTCCTTCTCTAAATGCAACTTCATCAATATCAACAACCTCTTCTTC
>JBHLKK010000044.1:0-13651 GCA_048886745.1 Candidatus Hodarchaeota archaeon
AGAGTTCTTTTTAATATGAGTTAGAATTAAGTCTAGATTGGGCGGAGTGTTTCTATTATGCATTTTGCTATAGCTCATGGAGACATGGATGGATTTGGATGTGCTTCGATACTTGTACTAGCTGATATCGTAAGAGTTGATGATGTGTTTTTTTGTGGTGCAAGAGGCTTGCATCAAGCGCTTACTACGGTCCCAAGCGATGCAAAGAGAATTTACATATGCGATTTATGTGTTGATAGGAAGTCCCTTACAAAGCTCAGGGAGCTAATATCTGCAAATAAAGAAATAATAATCATCGATCATCATGAGTGCGAAACAGATGATTTGCTTCGAGATCTGCCCATCGAATTTCATAAGAATCATGATATAACTGCGGCTGAGAGTACATACAGACTTTTTGCCTCTCGAATGGATAAGGATAGGTTGAAAGTGGCAGATCTTATGATCTGTCTAGCCGCAAGGATTGAGGGTCAGATTTCACCCCTGGTAATCGAAAAACTTGACAACCAGAAATTTCACTACATGGGAGAGCTGGCAAAGGGAATTCATATGCTCCCTTATGGCGATAAAAGAAAGTTACTGTTTGAGCTAGAAGCCAAGCAGGTAGATGTTAGTAAATTAATTCGACTAGCGGAAAAAGAGGCGCGAAAATGGGAGAAAGGCCGAAAAGAAGCTGAGTCTCGGGCAGATATACTGGATGGAGTTGCAGTTCTATCCACGGACAAAATTTGGATGACTAATGTTTTGCTATCACTGCCAAATGTTTTCCTTGGGATAGTATTCAATCCGGAGAATAACGTGACCAGAATATCTGTGCGGTCAAAAGAGGAGGATTTGATGAAGATAGCATTCGATTTATTGGTCTCATTTGATGGAAAGGCAGGATTGCACAGACAGGCATTAGGAGGAGAGCTACCAACCGATCACTTTGAGGAGTTCGTTGGGAAGTTGAGAGGTTTTTGCAGAAGGTATCTGGACTTAAGGAGTGCACTGAATAGGGTTAAGGAACTGATAGATATTACAATAGACCTGGACAAAGAATGTTCAGATACGCTCGGAATTGCATACGATAGGTTAAGCAATCTTTTGGAGAAAGTGAAAAGCATAGAAAATCAAAATTGAAGAATTTTCGTGAAGAATAGTGGTGCCGCGACCGGGAATTTCGCAGCGAGTATATTCTCGATTTGTTTCGAACCCGGGTTTCCCATTATGGAATACATGTTTTGATATTTCTGGCATCTTCCCATAAGCTTGGGGGTTCTTCCTAGGCTTTCCCTTAGTCGAAAGCCCCAGATGCTTGGCCGTGCTACACCATCGCGGCACTGCGATTTTCTAATAGAAGTCGTAAATATAAGTCTTTCACTGCGTAGATGATGTCAGGAAAATTACTTTCCTGATCAAGGGAAAGCTTAAACGTAAAAAGCAATTATTATTAGTCGACTCAGCGGGGGTACCCGAGCCAGGTCTAAGGGGCAGGACTTAGGATCCTGTGCCGTAGAGGGACAAAATGCCGCGGAAGGCTTCGTGGGTTCAAATCCCACCCCCCGCACCAGATTTTCCATAACAATCAAAGGACAAAGTAATGAGAATGAAAGAATCAATTAAATGGTCAATGATTTTGCTGGGTGTTCTTCTATCGTTTTCCATTACCATAATTCTTGTTAATACGATTTATGATGCAAATCTATCCGATGAAGAAACCGTTGTAGCACTGTATTCGGATGAGGGTACTTGGGAAGAGTCCGTACAAGCAGCCAGGAATATGTTCCTATGGATGAATTACACAGTTGTCTTAGTCGATGCAGACCATATCAACATACAGGGACTCGACAACTTTGATGTCCTGTGTATCCCTGGAGGCAGTATGTATCAATATGCCCAAGATATTTCTCCCAATGGCATGGATAATATAAGGTATTTCATCAATAATGGTGGAAGTTACATTGGGATTTGCGGTGGGGCCTACTATGCAGCTGAAGAAGTCATCTGGCAGGGAGAACAACTTCCTATCACCCCTTTAGGAATATTCCCGGGAACAGCTGAAGGACCCAACAACGGTATTGCTCCTTTTCCTAATTATACCATATGCAAGATTAATATTTTGAACTCATCACATCCCATAACACAATCCTTATCCGATTCGGTATGGATGCTTTATTACTGGGGTCCCATGTTTACGCCGAACATAGGTGCCGACATAACTGTTTTGGGAAATTATGACATAGGAAATCGGTCTGCAATGATAGCATTTGATTATGGTCTAGGCAGAGTATTTCTAATTGGCACGCATCCCGAGATTGAAGAAGATAGTGACCGTGATGGAGTAGCCTTTGCTGATGAATTGGATGATCAAGGATCAGATTGGGATTTAATGAGAGAAGCAACACTTTGGTGCCTAAAAGAATAGATTCTAAATACGTAAAATATATACTATTTATCTTGTTCTTATCAGAATGTTATATTTCTCTTCCTTGCGATCCTCTTCATGCTTCACATCTCTCAGCTGAATCTCCGATTCGGGGTATTGCTCCGTACAATTTAATACTTCTAGTGCTTTCACCTTGTCCATACAGAGCATATTAAAATCAAAACTCAGGATCTTCTTGGCCTGTGTGTTCTCATATGGGATGTCCCAAAGTTCATCTGATTTCTTGTAAGATATGGCCTCAAGTAGTGTAATTTTCTCTAGACTTGTTGTAAAGTAGGTATCCTTTATCGGTGCAGGTATGGGTCTCGACCATTCCTGAAGCTCATCAGCCAAAATTAACAGGAAGGCTAGAGGATATTTCTCGAAAGGGACTTCTTTCAAATCATCTTTAAAATCATGAACAGAAATCGCTCTAGCGGCCTCGATGAATGGCCTGTCTTCTGGAAGGTTTTTTCGAAGTCTCTCAGGCGCTCCAATAGTTCTCAAAAGATTAACTGCACCAACTACCCCATGATCTATTTGCAAACTTTCTGGTTGATATTCCTTATCGATATGATGGCCTGCTTCGAAGAGCAGTGTGTCAATCGAAGGTTCAGATAAACCTAGGCCTTTCTTTATACGCTCTTGCCAGTGATTAGGCATTCCGTCTGCTAGAATAGAAAGATATTCCCAGTTTCTCAGTTCACCGCTTCCAAGACCAACAAACATTGGGGCTATCTTAATATCTAGTGAGGGGTAACAACGTAAAATCTCATTGAGCAAGGACCAATTAATTGCCGTGCAGAGTTTAGACAAAGGATAGCCAGTGTCATGCAGAAGCCCGGTAAACCACCATGCAGTTCGTACTTCATCCGAGGACAATCCGAGTTTGTCTCTGATTTGACCCTCCAAAGTTCCAGAATCGGATTTCAGATCGAGAAGAAAATCGCCCAAAACAGCAACTCGCAACTGATGGGCACAATGATCACGATAAAACTTTCTAACATTCAAAAAATACATCAAAGCCTCGAACTCAGGAAGCATTCTAATAAGGTGTAGTACGCCCTCATGCGTAATCCCCCGTTCCTTAGCCACATCGTAAAGAGCGCTGCTCAGGGAGAAAATTCCAGTTCCAAATAAGTTTCCAGCTATTCCTTTCAATCTAGATGGAATTTCACGCTTCACCTTATCAATAATCTTCGAAACAAACGGCTTAACCCATGATGTGAAGGGTTTGACCCACGAGGGGACATCTAGGTCATCTAAGACATCCATCTCCCCTAACGACTCAAATCCAAGAATTTTAGAAGCTTCCTCCAGTTTTTTTCTTTCTTTCTCCGACATTTTGAGTTTCTTTTCTGCGAGTTTCTTTTCGACTAAAGGTAACTTAAGAGACAGTTTTGACAGAAAATTGGAGAAACTGTTACTAAAATATCCTGCACGAGAGAGAACCCAAGAATCATCAATGTTGACAGCTTTTTCATCCATCAATACTCCTCCCACAGAAACATTATCAAGAAACTCAATTTAAACCTAATAGTATGTTTCAAATTTGAGCTTCATTAGGATTAACCTATCTTCCAAAGCATGTAAACCTCAGAAAATTTTAAAGCATAGAGGGTTAAATCGGAGTGTTGCAAATTCATTTGTGGTGTTTCAAATGAGTGAATATCCTTCCGGAAGCCAGGAAAACCGCAAAATGTTATCCAAAATGCCAAGCGAGGAATTGCTTGATTTCTTCTTCCATCAAATCAGAAACCTATGGAGAATCGATGGTCTATACTTTTTAGGTATAGAAGAGAGATTTGGTACCGAAGCAGCAACGGAAATTGATGCACAAGTATGGCAGATTATGGCTAAAATTGAAGCCAAAAGCCTACGAAGAATGTTTAAAGCGGGTGAGAATGCAGATATCCCAACAATCATGGGTCTTTTGGAGAGATCAAGCTGGGCTTTGGACCAACCCTTCAAAACAATTGAACTAGACGATAATAGGGCCGTATTGAGCATCGACAAGTGTAGAACACAAGAGGCACGTTTGAAGAAGGATTTGGTTGAATTTCCTTGCAAAAAAGTCAGATTTGGTTACTTGAAAAGCTTCGCAGAAACCCTAAATCCCAATGTGGAAGTGAACTGCATAGTCTGTCCGCCTGATGCACATCCGCCAGACCTTTGGTGTAAATGGGAGTTTGTTTTACGCTAGTTCAGTAGTTTTTTCTTTCCTTGCTCTCTCTCAACCATAGACTCATCTTAATGAAGTCTACACCCCACCACTCCTCACGCAGATACGCTTCAGGAACGAAGCCAGAACGCAAGTATAGGTTTATGGCAGGAATCAGCACAGGGAGAGTATAGAGGGTGATTTTGTGGCAGTCTTTCGCTCTGCAATGATCAATCACTTTTTTCATTATGGATTTTCCGACTCCGCGTCGTTGATGTTCTGGATGAACGCCTATCCATCCGAGTCTGGCCAGCCCCGGTGTTCCGAGAATCCTTCCTGACGCTATGCCAACGAGTCTGTCATTTTCTTCAGCCACAAAGCCAAAACTTGAGGGGTCCTCCAATTGGCTTTTATAATATTCAGATGAATAACTGGAAATATCATGTTCTAGTGCCCTTCTTGGATAGTAGCCTTTCTCATATTTCTCCCACGAATCAACCATAGTTCTATCGGAAAGTGAAGAAGCTTCTTCAATATCTTCCAACTTGATTTCCCTGACGTTTAACATGATGTTTCCTAATCTGCTCCTTTGTAAAAAGACTTGCTATCTGTTTGTTAGGCATTAAACATACTCAAGACAAAAACCTTGAAATATATAGTAAATCTAGTTCTTGCAAAGGATGCTGTAGATGTATTGAGGCTTGAGAACGAATGTGTCTAGAGGACTACAGGAGATTAGCTAGGGCCTTAAAAGCACCTACCATGTTTACAGATGTAATTCCCCTAATTGTGAAGCAAGATGAGGTTGAATTGCTGCTTTCGATGAGCGAAAAGGAGCGATCAATTATCGAACTGTCCAGACTTGTGAATCTGTCGCAAGATGCAGTAAAATCGAGAGTACTTGGTTTGTTTAAGAGAGGATTCCTCAGGAAAAGGTTGAGCGACGATGTATATTATTCAGCAAAATCGTTCCGAAGGATAATAGATAGGCATCTCTCAGAGGGTAGACTCGGTCAATTAGGAAGGTATGTAGCTGTATTGGCAGACTATCAGATGGAAGAGCACGTAAAACGAGGTAAAAATAACCCCTACCCCGAAGCAAAAGTATTGCCCACTCCTGAAGCGGTCTTGGAGCCAAAGTCAATAGTACTTCCTTATGAAACTGCTGTTGGTATTCTAGAAAATGCAAGATCATTCTCGATTCGTAATTGCGACTGTAGAATGACTTATGATAACTGTGATAATCCCCTTCGAGTATGTCTCGGACTAAATGAGTTCTCGGACGAGCTTGTGGAAAGAGGCATAGCGGAGAAAATCTCGCTTGAAGAGACCAAGGACGTCTTAAAATCAGCAAGTAAACATGGTCTTGTACATCAAGCTCTCTACACCGATTGGCTTAAAGGAGAGGTTTTTGACATCTGCAGTTGCTGTACTTGCTGCTGCACATATCTTAGGACTTTCATGAACTATGGTATTAAACACCATATTGCAAAATCAGGATTGGTCGCCAGAGCTGAATTGGACAAATGCGATGGCTGCGGGATATGTTTGGAAAGGTGCGTCTTTAATGCAAGGAAACTTGAGAATGGGAAGAGCATTGTCATAAGAGAGGATTGCTATGGTTGTGGGCTTTGTACTACAACATGTTCCCTCAAAGCTATAGAGCTGGTTTCAGAAACAGCCTATCCTCCACCTAATCTTTGAACCTTGATATTATCATGTAAAATAGCGTCATTTCTTTACCAATATTTCAGAAAATCTAGGCGTATGATTAAAAAACAGAGTGATTCAATTCAATACCATTGTGTGAGAAGTATGATTCAGAGAGACAGAATAACGCCACTAAATAAGAAAGTCATCAAGAATAGAAGATATGTAATTTACTGGATGCAAGCATCGCAGAGAGCAGAATACAATCATGCCCTAGAATTTTGCATTTTGAGAGCCAATAAATTGAGCAAACCCATTATCGTATATTTTGGAATAGCAGGTGATTATCCAGAGGCCAACGAAAGGCACTATTATTTCATGCTCGAGGGGCTCAAGGAGACTCAATACTCTCTCGAAGAAAATGGTATAAGAATGATTATCTGGGATAAATCACCAGAACGAGGTATAGTCGAATTATCAAAAGATGCGTGTCTGGTGGTAGTTGACAGAGGTTATCAGAAGATACAAAATAAATGGCGAAGATGTGCTGCCGAAAACATGGACTGTTCTCTTCTGCAGGTGGAAAGTGATGTGATCGTTCCTGTGGAAACAGCTTCACCTAAGGAGGAATATTCTGCAGCAACCTTCAGACCAAAGATAAAAAAGAAACTTGATCACTATCTCGTTCCAATGAAGAGAAACGGCCCCCGATTAGATTCTCATCGATTCGAACTTCCTACACTTGAACTCAAAGATCTGAGAAAAACCATTTCCAATCTTAACATCGACCCTGGCGTCAGGAAAACAACGTATTTTCGGGGAGGTATTGGAGAGGCTAAGAATCATCTGGAAGACTTTCTGAAGAATAAACTAGATCAGTATCAGGAATTCCGAAATGATCCGGAAAGAGATCATCTTTCAAACATGAGCCCATATCTGCATTTTGGTCAGATTTCACCCCTCTACATCGCTTTGAAAGCAATTGAAACTGGAAGTTCTGGGAAGGATGTTTATCTAGAAGAGCTGATCGTTAGGAGAGAACTCAGCATTAATTATGTTTTCTATAACCGAAACTACGATTCTTTTCACGGAATTCCTGAATGGGCAAAGAAAACATTGAAGCAGCATGAAAAAGATCAGAGAGAATATATCTATACTCTGGAAGAGCTTGAAAAAGCCAAAACGCATGATCCATACTGGAATGCTGCTCAAAAAGAGATGATATCCAAGGGAAAGATGCACGGTTACATGAGGATGTATTGGGGAAAGAAAATCATAGAATGGAGCAAAACTCCTGAGAAAGCCTTTAAGGTAGCTCTTTATCTCAACAATAAGTATGAGCTGGATGGTAGAGACCCAAACGGTTTTGCTGGTATTGCGTGGTGCTTTGGAAAGCATGATCGTCCATGGAAAGAGAGGGAGATTTTTGGCAAGATACGATATATGAGTGCAGAAGGTCTGAAGAGGAAGTTTGATATGGATGCTTATATGAGAAAGGTCGAAGGTCTCAGTTCAAAATGATTTGGGGGGATTTGCTTCTGGTATTTAAGTTACCAAGGATGGGGAAAAAAGAGATAGAAAAAACAATCAAAGAGAATATGCTTTGTCGCATAGCCTTCAAGGGAACGGAGTATCCATACATAGCTCCTTTTCAGTATGTTTACATAAAAGGGACCCTTTATTTTCATTTAACAGAATACGGCAAGAAAGTGAAACTTCTTAAGAATGATAAGCGAGTTTGTGTTGAGATCGAGGATTACTCACGCGATCTCAGTGAATATCGCTTCATTTCTCTAAGAGGAGCATTAGAAATCGTATCAGATCCCCAAGAGAGGGTAGAAGTCGTCAAAAGAATGAGAGAATTAGGAATGCAAAGGATCTCCGAGAATTTCCTTGGCGCTCACGGTCTAAAGAAAGAAGAGGGATGGTCTTCTTTTACACCGGAGAAAACTAGCTTAATAGTCAAACTAAATAACATAGTTGAAGAGATAGGATTGAAGTCCCCATGAGTTCTCTGGCTGTCCCGTGTCTCCAGCATTTAATTCTCATCGGCTTCGACTTATGGAGGGCTATTGACCTTTCGCTTTAACTGGATTTGGGCCCAGCCTTTTGATTTTCTTGACAAACTCATGGGCAATTTCTGCGAACTTTACCGACTAGGTACTGCAATCTGGATTACGACCGAGAGATCGCCGTCGTAGCAGAACTTCAAGAGACCAACAAGCCAATAATCGGTGCTGTCCGATTAATCATTGAACCTGGAGGGAAAAGCGGCGAGTTCGCCGTTTTAGTTGGCGACAAATGGCAGGGTCTCGGGCTCGGGTCCAAGCTTATGGACATTCTTGCTGAGATGGGCAAAGACATGCGTGTGGACAAAATCTACGGTTACGTGGGTGCTAACAACTACAAATTGCTTCAATTATGCAAGAAAAAAGGATTTAATGTGGAAACCTTTGATGAAGAGACGGTCAAAGCGTCTCTGTCTCTGCAATGATTAAGCCGTTTAGCTTCGGAACTTCTGCAGTTTCCGCAGCATCTCTTTATCGCCTTCAGCATCGCCAGCACAAGTCGCGATTATGCCGTCAACGAGGCCATCCAGTTTTGTGGCGGTTTCTTCAACTTTGTCCATTGTTGTGGTTGCTGGCCAGCCGATCATTTCCATTGTTTCCTTGTTTTTATCTGTGGCTACTAAGAAGTATGCGAAGATTGGTTTGTTTAGTTTCTTGCATTCCTTTGCTACCGCTTCAAGCATTGGAAGGGTTTTGTCTTCAAGTCTCATGAAATAGATAAAGTCCCAGTCGCCTCTTACACGTTCAATATTATCTTCCAGAGATCGTCTAGATGAGAGCAGACATCCTAGTTTTAGGTTCTTGAGTTTCACGTTAGTTCGCAAGAAGTCTCTGGCGCCCTCAGATGACCTAAACTCCTTAATGGGTTCACCAAAATGGGGTTTGTCGCCCATTGTGACGATTAATCCATCGAGTTCAATAACGTCAGAGGCTAAAGCTAATCCGCCAACTTCAACTGAACCTTTGTAGTGGAGAATGAATATGGGTACAACATATTTGTCTGGGTATTTGTATTTGAGTATGCAGCTTACAACTGTTCCGCTGGGTGCAGGAAAACCTGCAGCGCTGTCAGTGACGTTCCATCCATCAACTAATCCTTCGAGTTCTTCAGCAAGCTTCAGAAATTTGCGTGTTGGAACAAACTCGTTTAGTATTTTCATCGCGTAATCATCCCGACTAGAGGGAAGATAGGTTTGAATTAAAAAATCTTTTGTATATCCATTTTCATCCTGTCTCAAGGAAACGTAAATAAACCATGAACCGAAAGTCCAGTAGGGAGAACTCTGAAGATCGCAGTTTCTGGCAAAGGCGGCGTCGGCAAAACCCTGATAGCTGCGGGTCTTGCGCGGGGTAGAACTCCTAAAGAGCGATCTAATTATTTTTAGCCGCTATTCCTTGTAACTGAACAATCTGCCATGTTTTGCGCTCTTAATTCGATCAAGCGTTATGCTTGCGCTTGCACGGAGTGTAGGATTCCTATCCCTCAATATTTCTTCGAGCAAAGGAATTGCCTCATTGACTATATTAGGATTGATGCCACCTATTCTTCCTAAAGCTACAACTGATTTCCATCTTACAAAGACTTCACTATCTTTGAGAGCTTTGATCAACAAAGGTGTTACAAAACTCGATATTGATGGTTTCATTCCAATCTTACTTAGAATTGTACATATCTCTCCACGTACATAAGAATCGGCATTGTCAAACATGTCTATTAATGGAGGTATGATTGTGTTTGGTTTAACTCTTCCAATCTCAACTAAAGATGTAGATACAACATCAGAAACATCAGGATCTGTTTTAAATTCCATCAATAGTTGGTGCGCAAAATCTTCCACTAAATCGGGTTTAGCACTCCCTATCCGACCAAGAGCTTCAACGGCGCAACGACGCAATTCTGGATTCTTGTGTTTGAGTGCTTCCATTATCGGATCTATTGTTTCAATCACCGCATCTGGATCTGCAAGTCCGATTTTACCTACAGCCTCTATAGCACGACAACGTATGGATATATGCTTATGTTTCAATGATTTCATCAGCATAGGTGTGATTCTACTAATGCTGGGAGCTGTTGGTTTTTTGACCTTGGGAGAAGAGGGTAATTCCGGTGCTCTTCGTTGTTTCCGCCTTAATAATTTTGTAATTGGAGAAAAGAAATGAGTGATTGAATCGGGTAATCTGCTTCCAATTTTGTCAATAGTTTCAACAGTATGCCAGCGGACGGAAGAGTGTTTTCGTCTAATCATTTCAATCAGGGGTGCCATCGCCTCAATTACAACGTCAGGTCTTTCATTTCCAATTCTATTTAGGACTTCAATGGCAGGCCAGTTTGAAATGGAATCGTCCATTAGCTCATCAGCCAGTAATGGTGCGACTACTTCAGGTTTGAATTTCCCGATTATATGCAATGTATCAATAACCATCCTCTGTTCTAAGGAATCGGGACTCCTCAGTCTTTCGATCAAAAGAGGGACCGTTTCAATAAAGGCTTCGGGATCGATTTCAGCCACTCTGCTGAGTATGTAGATTGCCCTTCTGGAAATGGATGGTTTATCCTTGAGTGCCGCAATCAGGTTCGGTGAAGCATTTATGACTGCTTCAGGTTTTATGTTTGAAATCCAAGCCAAGATCTCTATCGCACTTCGGCGAAGCGGGAGATATTTATCATCGAGAAAACGTGCTATTGAAGGAATTGTATCGAGTACTACTTCAGGTTTGATAAAGCTTATTCTTTTCAGGGTTTCAACTACTCTTAGGAGTTTCTTGGAATCTTTTATCTTTAGAGCTTGTTTCAAAATGGATACGCTGCCAACGACACCATAAAATTCAGGGAAAATCCTTGAAAACCAATAGATAAATACTTCAGATGTCCAAGATATGGCTTCAGTCATGATTCTCCATACAAGCGAGGGGCCCTTTCGGTTTGCAATCTCAGAGATGTATCTTATCTGTTTATAATTCTTCAGACCTCTGAGTAGTAATTTCCATTGTGCTTCGCCATCTTTGAAGCTCCTTTTTGATAGTTCCTCAAGTCTATAGCTAGCCCTCTTCAGTTCCTCTTGAAATCTAAAGGGGTCTTTGAGTTTTTCGTAGATCACAAACCTAGACTTACCTTTTCGACTCCACCACTTCGTAAGAACATCATCGGTTAATTTTTTTAGGGATGCGTTTTCGGTTCCTATTCCATCGTATGGATCAAAAGAGTGCCACAAGTGCGTTACCTGAAATTTCGGCTTAATTCCTTCGAAAAATCTTTTGTGATCGGGGTTCTTTGGAGATATATGACCTACCGAATAATGTAAATCATCATAGTATACCTCTTCCACATCGCCTTTCCTATTCAGAAAGCAGAATATCGGTTCATAGTCGAATGAATGACTAAGCCAGGGAAGGAAAGGGACATACTGAAAATCCCAGTAGTAGATATATTGTATGCATGTTCTGCCACTGCTGGCATCCCTTACTATTCTATAATAAATAGCCTCCAGACTCGCCTCGTCATCCTCCAGATTAGAATGAGTTAGAGGTAGATATTTTCTTGCATAGTGCTCGTCAAAATAAATTTCATACTTTCTTCCGGCCACATTTTCAGTACTATAACGACTCTCTCTAGCGAGAGATAAGCCTTTATCCCTTTCCATTTCAATTCACGTGTAGGAAAGCAAAAACACCTATTAAGTTTTATTATGCTAAGAAGAAACCAACCAAACAGCAAAGGCAAGAATAATCGAATGTAATTCCCATTAAGGGATTTTGCTACTATTCTATTGCTTTGTATACCACATCGTTTGGTCTTGCCCGCCCTTCTACCTTAAGTCCGACGCTTTGTCCACTTTTGGCAGCATTTACATTCTCATGCTCAATTTGCATCGAGGCAACACTCTGCTCAATATCTGTGGTTGCTCCTTTTATCAGAATCTTATCACCAACCGATAAGGAATCCGTTAATTTCACTACAGCAACACTTATTTTTGAGAAGTAATGGGTCACCTTCCCGATTTCTACTAATTTGTCATCTCCCATGCAATTCCTCCGAATTTTCTGGGGTATATACTATGTATAAGTTTTAGATTAATCTTTCCTTAGCCATAATCTGCTGCCATAGGTCACATTGCCAAGATAAGTGACTTTTAATATAAGAAGAAGAACCTATTTCAAAATTGGCATATGGGAAAAAATGGAGGATTTTAGATGCTAGTCGCAAAAAACAAGATTATCAATGGCGTTACAAGCATGTTTAAGATGAATATGAATGTAAAAGAGAATGAAAAAGTCCTCATTTTGACTGACGAACCAACCCCAGACGAATGGAGGATGTTTAGTGAGAGTAGACTTATCGATATGATACAAAGAGTGTTCTTGGCGAAAACCGTATCTGACATCGGGTCTGAGCTCTATGGCAAAGATATGGATTTCCTGGTGTTCCCATCACTTGGCAAGAGTGGCACAGAACCAACACAAGATATCTCCCACAAGATGCTGGATTATGATGTTGTAATTGCGCTAACAACATTCTCTCTCTCCCACACAGAAGCAAGAGCTGCAGTCTGTAACAAAGGAGGAAGATTTGCATCCATGCCTACTTTTACAGCCGATATGTTCTTTGAAGGAGGTCCTATGTCGGTAGATTATGATGCTATTGCTAGGAAGAGCACTGAACTTGCAGAGATGGCAACCAAGGCTCAAAAGGCAAGAGTAGAAGGTCCTGAGGGCACTTTGATCGAAATGGAATTAGGCAAAGAATTTGAACCAGACACAGGACTGTATCCTGACCCAGGGAATTGGGGAAATCTACCTGCTGGAGAGGCGTATGGGGCACCCATGGAGGGAACTGCAAACGGTAAAATTGTGGTTCTCAAAGGATGGCACCCCAGACTGAAAGAAAAAATGATTATTACTGTTAAGGATGGTTTAGTTGTCAATATCGAAGGAGGGGGCAGTGAAGGGGATCGGTATCGTCAACTTCTGTACATAGGAATGAAGATACCCGAGGATAGGAAGGACCTAATAATGAGTAGACGTAACATTGCAGAACTCGGCATTGGAACTAATCCCAACGCAAAGCGTCCAGACATAGTTTTGGAAGCAGAAAAGATTGAGGGGAGCGTTCACATCGGTATAGGTGATAATTCACACTTTCCTGAGGGAAAGATCAGTTCTGATCTTCACCAAGACTTTGTGATACCTAACGCAAAGCTTTGGTTTGACGATATGAAAATCATTGACAGCGAAAAGTTCAAACTCTAACTTAACTGGCAGCTTGTTGAGCCATCTGAAATGTATCACGATTTGAAAAATAGTGGGCCCGCCGGGCTTCGATCCCGGGACCTTACCCGAAGTGTTTTCACTTTCTCGGTTATCAGC
>JBHLKK010000045.1:0-13552 GCA_048886745.1 Candidatus Hodarchaeota archaeon
ACATTTAATCCGCTAGGGGATCTGTCGCTACCTCAGTTTGCCTCTATCAGAGCTTCAGTCAATATACCGATAGATGTCCATGTCTATTTGTTTGACAGCTTCGGTGGATATGTCAGGTTTTATGATACGCCAGAAATTGCTCGGACTTGTGCTCCTGTATACTTCAAGATTGAGCCGGGTCCTTCAGTGGGAAATTCTTATAAGCCCTGGGTGAGTCCAGACTGGCTTGCTTTCATGGCTCGAGAGAAAGTAAAATACGCAGAAATAATTAGGGATATTGTGAAGAAGGATTATCCAGAAATCAAACTTTCAGAAAAGGGACCAGAGGATCTAGCCATACCTAGGCCTTAGATGCTATCTTTCATGAGAAGAAGGAAGATTATCCAGAATCTGAGCTAGCCTTTCTTCCACTTCTTTCAAATCATTTGTTGGGTGATCGAAGGTCACAAATATCTCGCACTTGAAATCAGCATACCCATCACTAACAACCTTCATCTCTGGGTGTTCTCTCAAAATCCGTATCCACATGTCAGCTTCTTTGAGATAGTTCTTCAGTGTTTTCTTGAGCTTCAAGATACTCTCGCCTTCACTAAATAAACCCTCCACAAAATGGCGGGGGAACTTTATTGCGGTAACAGTCAGGATTCCATATTGAAAGACTGGAATCTCTCCAAATTCCGATAGATCTGAGGGAATATCATCCCATTCAATCTCTGGAACAAACTCTCCAATCCTGCAATTGTTTTTGTCTGATATTACAATGATTCCTTCTTCAAAGGTGAAATTATATTTCTTCATCCTCTTTCACGCACAGAACTACAGATCTCACTGTCTAAAGTCGCACATTAATTACTTTGGGCAGATGCTTGATAAAGCTTTCATCGTTTTTCTATCTCCATCTCAAGCTGAAGTGCTTCATTTGTAAAACCATGACTCTTATATAGCGCTATGGCAGGTTTATTGGCAAACTCAGTGGCTACATGAATCTCGATGACATCCTTTTTAATCGCGTTTTCTATCATCCTTCTAAGGAGTTTTGATCCTATACCCTTTCTCCTATATTTTGACATAACATAGAAGTTATGTATAAAACCCGATTTCCCTCCATGAGTAAAATCGGATGTAATCCACTGATCTATGAAGCCTATAACCTTCCCATCTGAGTCTGCCACAAGAAGCTCATAATGTGGGCTTGCAAGTGATTCCTTCAGAACAATCGTCCTAGATTCCATGGAAGCTTCTCTTGGCATAAACTCTTCAGCTAGCCTAAGTAGATCAGGGATATCTCCTTTATCGGCCTTCCTAATCTTGACACTCTCCATCTAAAGACCCCCCTCCAGTGATCTCAATTTCTGTATTGTCAGAATAGAATAGAAGTAAGAGGTACATAATCAGATTCATGTTAAGTATTTCTTTGGCAAAATAGCTTCCACCGTATACAGTGGATCTACAATCTGGGCGATGCGAGCTCTTGCAGCAATGCTAAGGAACATGTAAGCATCGTACCGTTCAAATCCGTAATCTTCTTCCAACCATTTAATCAATTCTAGATATGCTAGCCGAGCAGCATCTTCCAGAGGTTTGCTGCTGCAAACAGTCGCAATTGTGTCCGGTGTCTCTATACGTGGCCACCCAATGGATTTGCTCTTTTGGAGATCCAACTTGAGTTTGACCTTTGCAGGGATTTCTACTCCGTAGCCACAAATCTCACCATCCCCCTGTAATGCATGAACGTCTCCCAGACCAAACAGTGCACCCTCAACTGATACCGGTAAGAATAATCTGCTTCCCACACATACATCTTCACAATCCATATTTCCACCATGTCTTTCGGGTGTAAATGTTGAGATTGCCTCAACGGCCGGAGCTACGCCTATCGTTCCAACAAAAGGTTTGGCCGTCAGTTCAATAGTTTTTCCATGATTGGTCTTATAATAGATTTTACCGTTTTGAATCTTCACAAATTTGGTTATTGTAGGTTGTTTTTCAAGCCAAGGTTGAAGTGCTCCGCAGCCAGGTTCGATAGTTATGGTTCCGATATCAGGTAGCTCAATATCCAGTATTTCTACAACCAAAGTATCACCAGGCTCAGCTCCAACTACATATAAAGGACCAGTAACCGGATTCTCATATATTGGTAGTTTTTTCTTATGAATAAAATCCAGCGGACGCTCTTGAGCAAGGACGTCTCCATAACAGTCACAGGTTTCGATGACTAGCTCTTCTCCGGGACTAACCTTTTCTATAGGTTTGTTCAGTGGACCCAGTGTACCCTGTCTAATTAGATCCAGCTCATTGCTTTTCAGCTTCTTTATGAGTCTTGTCAAGAAGAATTCCTCCTTGGTGTCCTTAATCTGTTATGTTCACAGAATAGTATGGAGGGACTATTGATTGTTACCTATTCAAATGTTTTTAGGAAGCATTATTATGTAATTCCTATGTATAGAATTCATATTTGAGGTGATAGAATGGATTTTACCTTCACCGAAGAACAGGAGTTGTTTAGGAAAACGGTAAGAGAGTTTTGTGAAAAGGAGATTACACCCAGAGTAAGAGAAATGGATACCAAAGGTGAAATTCCTCAGGAAATCATAAAAGGTATGGCCAGGCTGAATCTTTTGGGCATGACAGTCTCCCCAGAATATGGAGGAGCGGGAGCAGATTTTACTCTTGCTTCGATTGCCGCAGAGGAATTGGGTCGAGCAGATATCAGTGTTGCGATTCCAGTACTTTTCTTAGTAGAAGCAGCTTGGGGTTACATCTTTGATAAATACGGTACAGAACAGGCCAAAGATGAGATTCTACCCAGAGTAACCAAGGGCGAGACATTCATCGGGATTGCAGTTACAGAGCCAGCAGGAGGTTCGGATATATTAGGCGCAGGGAAAACTATGATGAAGAAAGAGGGGGGTAATTGTGTACTAAATGGAGAAAAAATCTACATAAGTGGTGTCAAAGAAGTTCAGAAAAATGGTGGGGGGCATCTTACACTTGCTAAAACAGAACCCAAACTGGAACACAGAGGTATGACTTTCTGTTTTGTGCCTTTAAAGGATACTCCGGGGGTTACCACAACATTATTTGAGGATATGGGAAGGATGGGGATTTCTACTGGCGGATTTACCATGGATAATGTGAAGTTGCCAGAGCACTATATCGTGGGTGAGATGAACAGGGGATTCTATTACGCAATGGAAGGTTTTTCGTGTGCCAGGGTTTTGATTGGAGCTACATGTGTTGGAGCAGCGGAAGGGGCCATCGAATATGGCATCGAATATATCAAACAGAGAAAGGCATTTGGTCGCCCGATCGGCAAATTCGAGGGGATTCAATTTGAGCTTGCCGACAATGCTACGCGATTAGAAGCTAGTAGATTACTATGTTATAAAGCAGCCTGGACGATGGATAAAATGTATCAAGAGAAGAGATTTACACATCACGATGTTTCAAAAATGGCAGCCATGACGAAACTAGAAGCACCGCTTATGGCATTTGAAGTCATCAACGATGTAATGTCATGGGTTGGAGCCTTTGCATACACCAAAGAATGTACACTTGAAATGGGACTGAGAGGTATAAGATCTTACTCAATAGGAGCTGAAGGAACCCAGAATATTATGAGACTAATAATAGCAAGAGAACTATTGGGACGGGAATTCCTACCCTATCGATGAGGGATTACTGGTCTTGAAAGGGATCATAGATTTTCATCTACATCCTTTCTTAACGTACGTGAGCGAGGATCGTTTACTATCTGAATTGGACGATGCAGGCATTGAGTATGCAGTCTTGATTGCCCTAGATGTGGATGCAAAAGACTTGGACAGGCCTGAAATACTTGAAAGGATTCTTCAGCGCTTCCTAGATCTTCATATTTGGACAAGCCCTCAGATCATAGATGGGATGAGGAATCTGCTGGAGATTGCAAGAATTGATAACAAGCAGGTTACGTATCTGATGATGAAGTACCCTCACAAGTTCTTGGGCTTTGGATCTGTAAACTTGTCTCGGGACAAATCATACATCGACGAAAAAATCAAGGAAATACATCGATTAGGTCTTCGAGGGATCAAGCTCATACCAACGCTCCAGTTCTTCAATCCTGCAAAGAGCAAAAAGGGATTGAAGAAGATATTCAGATTCTGTGAGAGGAAAAGAAAAATCGTCATGTGTCACTCGGGTTGTGACCCGCATGTATGGGAGATACCACAGTTTTCGGAAGATGCTAATCCAAAGAACATTGAGTATATGATCAAAGAATTTAAGAAAGTTCCGGTTATTCTGGCTCACATGGGATCTTATAGCGCACGATATCCTGGTCTATGGCTTGACGAGGCAATAAGATTGGGGGAAAACTATGACAACGTATGGTTTGATGTCGCAGCGGTTACTTATTTGGTTACAAAAAAAAGATTTGTCGAAAGGATCAGGAAAAAGGTAGGTTTTGATCACGTTTTGTTTGGGTCCGATTACCCAGCTCTGGGTGAAGTGAGTATAAAATCAATCGTAACCGAAATCAGAAATTCTCCATTTTTGACAAACAAAGAAAAGATTCAAATCCTAATCAATAATGCCAGAGATCTGCTTGATCTATAGACATTCAGACATCATATCAGATAATTTTTGGAAGGAGTACTAGTCCTTCCTAAAATTGCCATAACTGAAGAGCAAATATAACAGCTGGAATACTCCTATAACAAGCAAAGCTGTTTTCAATTCATACACATAAAGAATTCCCCAAATTTCTGTCGTAAAGATATCAATCCCCAGTGCTGCAAAAGATAATCCAATCAGTGTAGATATTACTGCCAAGATCCATGCCCGTCTTTTCATTTTGAATAATCCAAATGCTATCTCAAAATTGAAAAATCCCCAAAGAAACAATAAAGGCCCTAGGACTGCATCAGATTCAGGTACTGGCCGGGTTTGAATCAAGGCAATACCGAAAAATATGATTAGCCCAAGACCAATAATAAGCCATAAAGCTGCCGACGAGACCATTGTGATTCCGATGATACTTACCCCAAGAGGTCTACTTCTTTCATCAGATATAGAATACCCCCCCCTTCCGATAACAAAATGCCTCTTTCGTGTTAATAATGCTTTCCATATCAATTCGAGCGGGATCTAGCTCCGCAAGTGCTTTGATACCAAGTAGGCGAATCAATTCTCAAAAGGAATCTGTAAGAGGTCCAGAAATGGAACCTGTTGAGTTCCAAGAAACATGGGAGACTAGGGTAAAAACCCTGTTGAGGTTGTGAAGCTGTTTTCTTTTTCTTCTTTGTGAGAGAGGGGAAAAAATACAATAGTTAATCCTTTATGGAGGTTTCTACCTAATGGTTTAAGAGGTGTGCTATTGATGGATGGAAAGACGGTAACTCGTGATAAGGTCCTCAAGGCTCTCATTAAGTCCTTAGAACCACTTGACTATATTCATGCCTTGTGGGAGGGCGGTGCTGCTGCCTATAAAAGAATCGACGAATGGTCCGACATGGATATCTACATAGTTGTTGATGATGAGAAAGTAAAAGATACATTCCTCGAAGTGGAGAAGGCGTTGAAATCGTTGTCACCTATCAAACAGAAGTATGATGTACCGCAAACAGGGTGGGAGGGCGTCTATCAGGCTTTCTATAGACTGGAAGGAGCAAGTGAATATCTAGTGATAGATCTTGCTGTTCTTAAACTCAGTAGTCCTGACATGCTCCTTGAACCCAAGGTACATGGCGAAGCTGTTTTCTATCTTAACAAATCTGGTAAGGTTCAAATTCCGGCTTTTGATAGGGAATCCTTTGACAAGAGAATGAATGAAAGGTCGAAAAAGCTGCAAGAAAGAATTGGAATGTTCAACAGTTTTGTGCAGAAAGAAATCAACAGAGGTAACTATCTCGAGGCTGTAGATCTATATTATCGCCTAACGCTCGCCACGCTGGTTGAAGTTTTGAGGATTAAATACAGTCCCATACATTATGATTTCCAAATGCGCTATGTGCACTACGAATTGCCCCCCAAAATGATTGACAAGCTTCATAAGCTTTACTTCGTTGAAGATGAGAAAGATCTGCAAGAGAAATATCGAAAGGCGACAAGTTGGATCTATGAAGTAATTCGAGAATCCAAGAGGTGATATAACTGACAGTTGAAACAGAAACGATCGATTTTTCAACAAATGGTGAAGTTCACATAATAGATATCACTCACAGAATTCAGACAATAGTCTCAAAATCTGGACTTTCAGACGGAATTGCCACAATCTTTGTACCTGGAGCAACCGGAGCAGTAACAACCATAGAATATGAGCCTGGATTGCTCAAGGATCTTCCAGCAATATTGGAAAGGATATCTCCAAAGGATATGGAGTATGAACATGAGTTAAGATGGCATGATGGCAATGGTCATAGCCACTGCAGGGCATCCATACTCGGACCAAGTTTAACGGTACCGTTTGTAGATAAGAGGCTCACTCTAGGAACTTGGCAACAGGTAGTCTTTGTGGAACTTGACGTAAGACCCAGAAACAGAAAGCTGATAGTTCAAATCATTGGAGAATAGACCTGGAAATAATCTACAGACGAACCTCTACCCGAACTGGTGAAGCCGGTATGATCGAAGATTTGGTTTTCCGTTTCCTATTCATGACCATGTGGATTGCGTTTCTTGGCAGTAGAAGCTATTATGCCCATCAAGCACGGATTCCAGGCCGGAAACGCTCCAGGCAACAACGATGGAGAGAGATGGCGAAGTACGAGCGAGTGGAGTTAATAATCCTGCGGCTGATTCTCTTCTATCTTTTGATATCATTAATAATGCTCTATGTTCTTGTTCCGTCTTGGTTAGTTTGGTTTCAGCTTCTCTTTCCTTCGTGGCTTCGTTGGTTTGGTGCTGGGTTGGGAATTGTAACCATACCCCTTCTGATATGGATTGGGCGTACTCTTGGCAGACATGTTTCAAGCTCTTTAGAAATTAAACAGGGGCATTCATTAGTTACCAGCGGTCCCTATAGTCGAGTTCGACACCCTATGTATACGATATATCTCGTATTCAACTTCGCCATGGTTCTAGTGTCCGCCAATTGGCTGCTTATATTGCTTATAATCATCGGATCGTACCTCCTATATTGGCGAATCAAGGCAGAAGAGAAGATGATGCTGGATCATTTTGGTGATGAATATCGAACCTACATGAAAAGTACAGGTAGATTACTGCCCCGAATTCGCCCTAGACTTGAAAAAGAGGACCCGACACACCAGTAAAACTCAGGAGTAAATAGTGCAAAAAAATATATAATTTAGTTGAAACACAACTGTCCTTCAATCCAAAGACAAATGGATCGGGGAGAGCTTACCCCATTAAGCTAGATGGAGGTTTAGAATTGGATTTCAATTTAACTGCCGAACAGGAAATGATAAGAAATATGGTTAAGGAGTTTGCCGAGAAAGAGCTGGCTCCAATAGCAGAAAGAATAGATCAAGAGGAGATGTATCCAGCTGAGGCCGTTAAGAAAATGGGACAGTTAAATCTGCTGGGTATGACCGTAACTCCCGAGTATGGCGGTGCCGGTACTGATACGATTAGCTATGTCCTGGCTGTGGAGGAAATATCAAAAGTAAGCGCTTCTGTTTCTGTAATCATGTCGGTGAACAACAGTCTTGTATGTGAGCCCCTGATGTTGTTCGGTACAGAAGAGCAAAAGCAAAAATTCCTCAAGCCTCTTGCTCAGGGAGCAAAATTAGGTGTCTTTGCCTTGACCGAGGCCAATGCAGGATCTGATCCCACCGCAATCCAGACAAAAGCTTCTTTGGATGGTGATGAATACGTCATAGCTGGAAACAAGCTATTTGTCAGTCAAGGAAGTGAGGCAGATACAGCAATTGTTTTTGCAAGAACATCAAAAGAAGAGAGACCCCACAAAGGTATTAGTGCCTTTATTGTGGAAAAAGGTGCTCCAGGCTTTTCTGTTGGATCACTTGAGGAGAAGCTCGGTATCAGGGGATCGCCAACTGCAGAACTGGTCTTTGAGGATTGTCGAGTACCAAAGCAAAATCTGCTGGGCGAACTGGGAGAGGGATTCAAGTTGGCAATGAGGAGCATTGATTTTGTGAGAATGGGTGTTGCTGCCCAAGGAATTGGCATCGCACAAGCAGCCTTGGATGCGACTATCGAATATTCTAAACAGAGAGTGCAATTTGGAAAACCCATAGCCAATCTGCAATTCATTCAGTTTACACTGGCAGAGTTGGCCACAGAAATCGATGCGGCCCGTCTGCTTACTTTCAGAGCTGCAGCTCTAAAAGATCAGAATAAACCCTTCACAAAAGAGGCCGCAATGGCGAAATATTTCGCTGGAGAGGTATCGGTGAAAACAACCAGAATGGGAGTACAAATCCACGGAGGATATGGCTATACTCGAGAATTTCCGGTCGAGCGATATTTGAGGGATTCACTTATCACTACGATCTACGGAGGAACCTCAGAAATCCAAAGGCTGGTAATTGCAAGACGATTGCTAAAAGGATAGTTTGGTTTTCGGCCGCTATTTTCTTTGACTTAAAGCAACGAGTAATTCATGGCGAAGTGAGTTCTATGAGATCAGATAGAGGTAGGATTGCTTCATTCATAATCCTACTTGTAGTGCTTGGTTTCATTATGAAAATCCCAAGTGAGGTAATTCACGAACTAGTGGGACACGGAGCTTTTGTAGTTGTTTTTGGTGGAGTGATCCTTGAAATCCGCATAAGTCTGTTGTGGCCATATGAATTGTCCGGAATCCTATTTGATTTTCCCGGTGGGATTTCTGAAGTTCAGCTGGCTTTGGTCATGAGTGGGGGAATTGTAGCGTGTCTTGTGGTCTCATTGGCTTTGCAGATAGTGCTCTCGTTGAAGAGAAGCAAATACCTGTGGTTGGAATCATCCCTCTTCTGGCTGGCTTTCTGGTGTTTGATGAATAGCACTGGCTACTTAATTATTGGTGGGCTTGCTCCCTTTGGAGACATATGGTGGCTGATTGGGCATGGATTCATTGACCCCATTCTGTCAGTTGCAATTGGCATATTCTTCTTCTTGATCGGCTTTTGGTTACTATCTAACATTTTGAGAAGAAACCTAGCAAGGATTATGCCTGATAACAGAGTAAGGCTTGGAACCACAATTTTCTGGTTCATCATTCCATTAATCGTAGTATTCACAACTTTGGGCTGGGGTAGCATACGCTTCGAATATCTGGCTATCAGCTTCATACCGGTTTTGCTTTCATGGCTTGTGGAGAGTCAATTGAAAAGAAAGAAGAGAAATAATAAGAAAGAAAGTCTTATTGAAGATGTACGAGAAGTTGCGTCTGAGGAGGATATCGGAAATGGATCGATCTAGACTCTCAATAAATGTACTCTCAGTTGAGAATATGGAAAACATATACGAAGCTTCACTGGAAATACTGCAAAAAACTGGAATCTTATTTCAGAGTAAGAGAGCCGCTAAAATACTTGCTCAAGCTGGAGCTGAAGTTGAGAAAAAAAGCGGAGTGGTCAAGTTCCCAAGAGACCTAGTCAAGAAAAGCCTTAGAAGTTGCCCAAACTCGTTCACTCTCTATTCACGTGACGGGAAAAGGAGACTAAACATTGGCGAAAACAACGTACATTTCAATCCTGGTTCAGCTGCTCTCAACTTCTTGGATAGCGAATCGAATACTTCCAAGAAACCCACTACAAAGGATTTTGTTAATTTCATAAAAGTCGCTGAGGGTCTGCCAAACATCCACGCGCAGAGTACGGCTTTAGTTTGTAGCGATGTTCCATCAGACATAGTAGATCGCTACAGGCTATATCTTGTTCTGAAATATTCTGCAAAACCAATAATCACGGGTACATTTACGGTTGATGGAACCTTGGTTATGAAAGAAATGCTTTCAACAGCATTGGGGGAAGAGAATCTCTCCAAACGCCCCACCGCAGTATTCGATTGCTGTCCGTCCCCCCCTCTTATGTTTAGTGAGATTACAGCAGAGAGCTTGATTGACTGCGCAAACTACCTGATTCCAGTTGAACTCATTTCAATGCCCTTGATGGGCGCAAATGCTCCAGTTACGATTGCAGGCTCATTGATTCAACACACATCCGAGACCTTGAGTGGAATTGTACTTGCCCAGACCATTCGACGAGGGACTCCTGTGGTATATGGCGGCTCCCCGAGCGCATTTGACATGAGATATGGTACAACTCCAATGGGAGCAGCTGAAACCATCCTTATTGACATAGGATATGCTCAGATCGGGAAGTGGCTCGGGTTGCCTACTCATTCTTATCTCGGAATGTCAGACTCAAAAATCGTTGATGCCCAAGCAGGATTTGAAAGCGGAATAGGAGCCGTTATGGGAGCGCTGGCCGGCATCAATATCATATCAGGCGCAGGAATGCTTGAATTTGAGAATACTCAATCCATTGAAAAGCTCGTTATTGACGATGAAATATGTGGTACTGCCCTTCGGATAGCCAAAGGCTTTGAAGTCTCCACTGAAACGATGGCGTTGGATGAACTCAGGCTTAGAGGAAAAGATGGGAGCTTTATGGGCTTAAGGCACACGCTGAATTGGTTCGGCAAAGAGCATTATGTCCCATCAAAGGTGGTTGACAGGGCAAGTAGGCGACTGTGGGAAGAAGGAGGGAGAAAGGATGTACTAGAGAGAGCTAAAGAAAAGGCGCAATCAATCATCGAAGACTCAGAATCCAATGAGATGCTTCCAGAGGATGTAGAGAAGGAACTTGATAGAATCATGCTAGACGAATTACGGAGATTTGGTATCAATAGAATCCCACAATTAGAGAATAGGACGAAATAGGGATGAAAATCAAGATAATCTCTTTTGATGTTACCGGAACAATTGTGAATGATCACTACTTGGACTTTGTCTGGCTCGATGTAGTTCCTCAACTCTATGCTCAGGAGAGGAATATCAGCTTGGCGTCTGCCAAGATCTTTGTACATGAAGAGTATGATAGAATGAGCAAAGACGATATTCGATGGTATCTGCCGGAGTACTGGTTCAATCACTTTCAACTTAGCAGAGACCCGATGGATGTGTTCAAGGAATATAGAGATTTAGTCAAGATCTATCCTGAAGTTCCGTCCGTTTTGGAGATTCTCAGCAAAGAATACGACCTAATAGTAGCCAGTGGACTCCCAAAAAACCTGCTTGAATTCGCAATAGAAGATATTAGGACTTATTTCAAACATTTTTTTTCTCCGGTCACAGATCTTGGGGAAGTACGTAAATCAGTTGGGTTTTATGAGATGATATGTAAAACCCTGAAGATCGAGCCCCGGAGTGTGCTTCATATTGGTGATAATTGGGATAGCGATTATGTTGTTCCCCGGAAATTTGGAATGATGAGTTTATTCCTTGACAGAACCGGAAAGAGGAAAGGGAAATACATCATTGAAACTCTGAAGGAAGTCGCCAAATACCTATGATTATTACCGATGAGAGCGTGCCAGAAGAAATCTAAAATATGGATTTTATAAGAGACTTTTAATATAGATAGATGAGTGAAATCCATGGGGGCAGGTTCATGAAGACTGATCCAGGAGAACTAAATGAGATAATTGAAAAAGCCGAGAAAGCAGGAGCAACCTATGCTGATATACGATTTGAAAACTTGAGAACTACCAGGATTAGGATAAAAAACAATGAGCTTTCTATGTTTCGGACAGCAATAGAAACTGGGCTGGGTTTACGGGTTTTGGTTAATGGAGCTTGGGGATTCACTTCGGGAAGCACAACCAAAGAGGTTCTCAATCAGACAAACAGAGTTGTCTCTCTGGCAAGAATTACGTCGGCTAATCGAAAAGAAAAGATTGAGATAGATACTCTTCCTAAGGTTAGAGATACTGTAGATTGGAAACCCAAGAAAGACCCTCTTCAAATGTCAACTTCTGAAAAAGTAGAATTGGTATTGGAGGCAAACAAGAGGGCACGCTCAAATCGACCACAGATTATACAGGCAACAACCGAATATTTAGAGGGATTGGGAGAGCGATGGTTTGCTAGTTCTGAGGGGAGCCTTATCAAGTGGTCCCGTTCAAGAACCTTCTTCCAAGTTGGCCTAGTAGGGAAGGAAGGAAACGTAATCGAAGAGCGTTGGAAAGCCTTTGGAGGAACGGGAGGATTAGAGGCCACACCTTTTGATGAAGCTCTTTTGATGACAGAAAGGGAGGCAAACAATGTAGTTAAATTGCTGAGTGCGAAATCAGCACCTTCTGGAAGCCTTCCTGCTGTATTGAATTCAGATCTGGGTTACACCTTTGTTCATGAGGCGTTTGGTCACTTGTGTGAGGGCGATTCTGTACTTGCTGGCGAATCAGTTTTGGAGGGCAAAATTGGAGAGAAGATTGCATCTGAGTGTGTTACAATCATCGATGATCCTACCCAAATTGAGGAAAGTGGCCGGCCGGCCTATGGAAGTTTTCCGTACGATGACGAAGGTATCAAGGCAGAGCCTACTATCCTGGTGGACCAAGGCCGTCTGATTTCATTCCTTCATAGTAGGGAGACCGCCAGTAGGCTGAATCAGCAAACTACAGGAAACGGTCGTGTCGAGAACTATAAGCATAGACCAATCGTCCGGATGACGAATATTTACTTTAAGCCAGGCACCCACACGCAGGAGGAGCTTTTTGAAGGGATTCGTGATGGCGTCTATCTGGTAGATGCGTTTGGCGGTCAAACAGGTGGTCAGGGAACTTTCCACCTGGGAGTGGTAATGGCTTATAGGATTAAGAATGGAGAATTGGGTGAACTCCTTCGCGGAACAGGAATAAGTGGTCGCACTTTGGAAGTGCTGCGGCATGTGGAAGCCACAGGCAAGAATATGGGATATGAAATTGGAATCTGTGGTAAAGGAGGGCAATCTGTTCCCACTGGAAGTAATGGTCCTCAGGTCAGGGTATCGAAATTAATGATTGGAGGCTAGTGTATAATGTCATTGTTAGAGCAAGCGAATAAAGTTCTTCATGAACAGATGAAATATGGAGATATTGGTGCAGCAGAGGTGTATGTGGAAAGAAAACGAACGACATTTCTAAGAGTTGAAAGAGGTCAATTTCAAGTTGGCACAATATCAGAGGAGTGGGGTGGGGCAATAAGGGTATTGATAAATCAAGGACTGGGATTTGCCACTTTCACCGCGGAAGAACTTGGAAGTATTGCATTTAAATCCGCAATAGACAATGCTCGCGCGGCTCCGCCAAATCCTCACGCTGCTATACCCGAACCGAGTAATTTAAGATCGGAATTTGAAGGGTTCGATCCAAAATTGGATGTACTGGAACCAGATGACATGGTAGAATCGTTACAAATTGTCCAGAATGTATTTGATGACAAACGTGTCCATGGTTCGCTTGCAATGATGGGAGTATCGAGACATGATATAGCAATAGCAAATACTCAAGGAGTGGAGTGCAAAAGCCGTGCTACTCAACTATCTATCGGTCTTGAATGTTTTACAAAATCAGGAGATTTAATAGGCGTAGGTATTGGCGACGCAAGATCTCCGACTGCAAA
>JBHLKK010000046.1:0-13146 GCA_048886745.1 Candidatus Hodarchaeota archaeon
CATTAATATAGAAATCCGTGTACGCAAACCTTTAATCTTCTCTCTTATCCCACCGGCGGATGGTATTTCCTTTTCAATGAGGTCCTTAATGGCATTTAGTTCTTTATTAGCATCCTCCAAGTAAGGTTCATAGGGATCCGGAAGTTCAGCAAAAGGCCATGTCGCTTCCCTTTTTAACGTATCGAAATCTTCTATAGTTGCCTCATTCTCATTGCGAAGTTCCTCTCTTACCTCATCTGGAATTTTTTCAAGTTCTCGCAAAGTTTCACTCAACTCATACTGGCACCTTGTGAGGCAATCTCTCCGTCTTCGGGGTTCAGGTTCACAATTTTCAAAACTCTCTCGCGTTTCATCCAATCGCTGTTCGAGATGTCGAGTCCAATGCGCGAGGAAATCTGCTTGTTCATACATTTTCATAAACTCTTCATTCTTGAGAAAGAGTTCCTCGCAACTTGCTTTCAACTCATCAATTTCCTGTTCAATGTCTTTAAAATGAATCGTTCCGTTCTTCTTCTCGACTAAACCCTTTTTCTCAAGAATTTCTATTGCCCAAGGCAAGTAATACTTAATCGATTCTTCGGTGCCAGTGAGGATCCATTCTTGCCGATATTTTTCGTCCAACTCTTCGAGTGAAAGCGCTTGTTCGGTGCTTTTCAAGTTTTTTAGAAGGTACCTGAAGGGATCAATTTCCGCGACAGCAATTCCACCGTACCGTGCCCCTCTTTTCTCAATGTAATCTGAGAGCCTATTCATTCTTTCTTTGTTTACCCAAAAAAAGTTGTCTTTAAGGCTTCTTATTTCACCGATTTTGAGCTCATCATCATTTAGTAAGAAATGCCTTATTAAGGTCCGTTCTTGTTCCGTTGGGCAATAAATGGAATTTTCCGATATGTTTCTCAGTCGTTGCTCTAATCCAAGGCGCCTAAAAATTTCAATCGATTTCTCTGGTTCATATCTCGCTGAATTGATAATCGAGACGAAAAAATCCTCATCGAATTGTGAACCAAAACCGCCAGTTTCATCAATAAAGAAAAACCTCCTTGAAAGATCAAGGGGACCGTCATATGCATCTAGGAATTTTCTATAAGAACTTTGAGGATCGGCATGATTCACCATGGCATCTTCAATGAAAAAGGCCACAGAACATTTATTTTGCAGAATTCGGTGAGACATCTGTTCAAAAACCTCAAATGGGATTTCCTGCCCTTTGTAAATAATCAATCCAATCCCAACCCCTGCAACTTGATCTGAGAAGGGATTAGCGGTCAAGTAGAGCACGTCGATCTTTTTGTGTCCAACTTGCATCTCTTTCACTGACGGATAGTGTGCGAAAGTCAAAACAGTTTGCAATCCATCAGTAATTTTCCTGAGGAGGGTTTCGGGCTCCAGGGACAGTCGAAACAATAGTTCTCTTTCCGAGGGGTTAATAATGGTTCGGGGACTGGTTACTTGTATCAGTTTACGGAAATCTTCAGTGATTTCAAAATCGCCGTCTAGGTTTTGTTCAAAAACTTGAATTTCTTGCAAAGAAGGGCAATGTCTTTTAGCATTGCGGGCTGTTAGACCAAATTCATCAATACCTTCTTGGTCCACACTACACCATCCCCCAAGTATCTTTGCCTGTTTGGTAGCAAACAAATCAGCAATTTTCTGTTCATTGATTTGCCCATTGCGCAATCGATCCAGAACATCATCAATGATAAAGGAATCAAAGTACTTTTGCGAGGGGTCATCAATTCGACTGGTTTCCCGAAGAGCCTCGTAACAGACCTGATAATCAATTTTTTTTCGATCCTGGGCGCGATTAAACACTTCATTCATCAACATTAATGCCCAGCGGGGATTGCCCCCTGTAAGTTTGTTTATACAGATACTAACTCCCCGGTCTATAAGACTCTCAGTTGGGATACCGGCATCTGGTTTAATGGTAAACCGAATGTGATCCAATATCATCTGCCACTGGTCTTCCTCGGCCAGTGAATTCAAGGTAAAAACATTTCCTCTAGCTAATTTACGGATTAACGGAAGTTGTCCCATCTTCTCGATAGCACGTGCGGTATTTGCCGAAAACCCGTGAAAAATATGCAAATTAAGATGGTGGGTTTCAGTTGCGGAAACCAACTCTTCTAAGAACTTATAGTAGGTATTAAGGTCGCTTTCATAGTTTCCGTGGACGTCCTCGCCTACAAGAGACTGACTCTCGTCTATGAGCAAAAAAAGATGTGGGGGAAAACGGCCTTTCTCTATGCCCGTGATAAATTCGCTTATATTCGAAACCTCAAGTTCTAATTTTCGTGAAATTTCGATCAAAACTTTGTTTGGATCAACAAAAGTCGGTTCATAATACACCGCTCTTGCTTTATCCTTTGCTGTAGTATTGATCTTGTTCTCAAGACTTCTAAGCAAATGCGTCTTGCCATGTCCCCATTCGCCAAAAACGATCGTATGTTGCAATTCTTCTGGACGATAATCAGCATGTTGGACTGCCGAAGAGATTTCTCTCATAGTATCTTCAAATTGCTCCTCATGACCACGGAGTTTGAAATTAACCGAATCCTGGACGGCTATTATCAAATTTTGAAACGGGTTTCCTTGAAACAATTCGCCTATTCGCATTTTCTTGGCCTCATATCAAAAGGAACTAAGAATTTATGATAAACCTGCGTGTAATTTAGCCGAGAATTTCCCCGATTACTGAGCATCATAGACCCTGATGACGTCTTCTATTCCAAGGATCGGTTTTTCGAATTTTCGAATTCTATCGAGACGATCTTTTTTTAGCCGGAGCAATTCATTCTTTAGCTTAGTCGTATCCTGGCTGTTTTGCCTAATCAGATTTCGTAGGATTTTCGCTACAGACAAAGGGTGCGTTAGACCGATCTGCAAAATTTCCTTGAATAGCTCTGCTGTTAACCAGGTGCGATATTTGCCCCAACCCTCAAAGGGAAATTTCGAAAAACCAAGAGAACTGTAATCTTCACTTCGTTCGGGAATAACTCGATCTATATATTCCAATAAGTCGCCAGCGTGTACTTTTCTTCCGATTTCGTAATCAGCTTCCAGGAGATATCTCTCGGTCATACAATAAAAAGTCAATGGAGCTGGAGAATAATGGTTGACGTGCCCGTACTCCCCTTCGATTATAATTCCAAGGTCTTGAAGCATTTCTAACAGACCATCAAACTTGAATGCGTTTAGTTTGTTATTAAAGACAATGTGATCCAAAAAGAGGTGTTTGAGAAATTCTTTGGTAAGTCCTGGAGGCGTTAATGCAGCACAAAATTCTAATGATTCTCGGGCTTTTAGAATAAAATTGTGCCCTACCACCTTGAGGGCCTCCTCGTATGGAATATCGTCTTGAGCCAAGAAACCTCCTGAAAAAAACTGTTTACTGCCCGGTTCTTGAGATCTTCCAGTAAGGATATAAAACTTTTCGCCTTCCGAGGTGAGATTCTCAACGACAAATCCTAATCCCTTCAGCATAACAAGAAAATCAAAATTATCTGTCCCAATTTCTTCCCTCAGTTTATCCTTCTGTGAAAGAGGAAATCCTTCAGCTGATTTACGAATGAGCCGGGTTGCTTTCAGCATATCCGCTGGTTTTACGACCGCCCAGGATTGATACTCCTGGTTCTTCTTGGCCAACTGCGTCAATTCGCCTCTCCATTTAAAGCTATCCACAAACACCCTCCTATTTGACAGCCTCGACAAAATATAGTGCAAGTTCTCTAACCTCTTGTGCCTCTTCCGGTTGTCCTTCGTAATAACGCATCAAATCAAAAAGGCGCAAAGCTGTAGCTCGCGCTAGATTCTTGTCAACTGGCAAATTCAATCTCTTACCGCCACAAAAACTAATCACTTCATATCTTGCAAATTCCAAGCTCGCTCTTTTGCTTTGTGGATAATTGTCTCCGGAAAAGGTAACACGTTTCCAAGCAGGCCATTGCCCGTCCGCATCTTCATGAAGAAGTTTATCCAAGCAAGGGGATTCTCTTAAGGCGAACAGCGGAACTTGTGTAGCTTGAAAGTGGATATTACCATAAAGACTTCGAAACCGATCTATAACTAGACCTTCATTCAAGAAAATTGGATTATACCTGGAAAATACATTGATCAAACTTCTTGCAAGATCTTTTGAAATATTTAGCCGCGATGCAATTATTTCGTCACTAACTTCTTCCTCCAAAATAAATTCACAGATTGAATCAAAAATCGATTTATTTACTAATAATATCTCGGAGTTACTAGGTGTTGTTATCCAAGGCAAATCTCCTTCAGAGAGGATCATAAAATTTCTTATTGAACTAATAAATTCAATATCATTATTTCTAAAAATATGTCTCATTATTCGTTCCATACTCTCGTATAATTGTGCTTTGAATTCTCTTACCAGACTATTACCTTCCGCTGAGATTGGAATATCAAACTCTCGTACATATTTTCCCCGTCCAGAGGGCCTCAATTCATGCCCCTTAAAAGGTATCCACTCACCAGTATCTCTATCTATAAAACCACTCTGATAGGCTTTGACCCGGTAAAACCACTGGTCATTTATATCTTTTGTCTCACCAGTGATGAGTCGTGTACGGTCGCATAAAAAAGAAACTATAGTTTCTGGAGAATTACTGGTCGGATTCAAATATGAGATTTTTTCTATCAATGAAAATAGATTATCGAGGGTATGAAGACTGTAAATTGGAATTCCCCCTCCGGTGAATTCTCTCCCCCACCTGCTTCCGGATATGCTTAAGAACAGAGGGCCTTCATAAGGCTGAACAATGCTTGCACGGTAAGGACAACCATCTAAAGTAAGATTAACAATATCTTTTGAATCAAAAGCTGGCACTCCTCACCTCTGAATTCAAGAACGGAATTTTCAGATCCTAGTTTAGTTTGTTACCCGATTACTCCTTTAAACTTATGCCAGGAAACAATGCAGAAGATATTCTTCCGATATCTACTCGAGTACGATTTCTTTCCCGTCATCGATCAATTTTTTGATCTCTAGATTACCAAGTTCAGCGTACTTAGCAAGTATCTCTCGCTTCGGTTCTCCCCTCCCAGCCTCCCATTCCGACACTCTTCCTCTCCGAACTTCGGAAGTTAACCCCAATTTCTCTGCCATCTGATCTTGAGTAAAACCCAAACTCGTCCGGATTAATTTGTAATTGCTTTTTTGCAAATCTTGTTAAAGTCGCACGCCACACAAGTGTCCCTTTCAGGGATGAATCCCCAGTTCTCCGTGACTTTTCCGGTATCGACCTCTTTTTTTACGCAGGTTTCAATCTCCTCTACCACCTTATCGAACTCTGAGATACTTTGTAACATTGGGCTTTCACTGATAGGTGTAATTAATATCGAGCGGTCCAAGCGATATTGTTTGCTCAACTCGGGTAAAGGCTCTTTCCCTAAAGATTTGAACAGATCTATGCATTTAAAGTCATATTTATCCGGCATGATATCAGTCTCAAAAATGGATGAACTGTCGGGATATTTCCGTCTAAGCACTTCCGCTTGCAAGTATTTGAAGTCTTCCCGACTTGGAACCAATTCATTTAGAAAAAGTAACACGCCAACCACTACAGGCTTAGCTTCAGGCATCATTTCTCGTAACCAGGCATACGTCCGTATCTGCCAAAGATAATGGTCCCATTCATCGAAAACCTCTCCGTCTTTCTTCTTGGGAGGTCTGCGCATCCCTTTATAATCGATTATAATTTCGAAACCTTCCGACGCTCTTATCTCCTTTTCCCTTTCTCCAATCGCTCTCTTTACTCTTTCATCATTGAGGAGGTATTCACACAACAGATTGGCTTTCGGAAGGTTTTCAAGATCCAAAGTAGAAACTACATCAACAACACCTTGGATTTGATAGTGATTAGCTCGGAAACAAAATTTTCTTCTCAATTCACGAGTTCCTTTTAGCCTCACCTCGGCAAAATTGATAATCGGGAAGAGGTGAAAACCCCAAGTGTTTACAGCTTCAAACGCTCTCATGGCAGCAATACCATAATCGCTGGCACACGGTGGATGACTCAGACTTTCCGGACTCAGGCGGTATTGGGTCCGGTAGGGCTGTAAACCTCTGGCCATCAGACTTTTAACCACCAGATCGACTACCCTTTTTTTAAAATCGGTCCAGTAGGTCCTCTTGATCGGAAGTGTCAGTGCACTGTCTTTAAACTGTCGGTACGACTCCTCCATCACCCCGTGGATGAATTCTCCAAACCAAAGCTGTACGGGTTTCGAAGGTGGCAATCTTCCCAGGTTGTAGCGTCTATATTGTTGTGGGCAACGAAGATACGACAGGATATCCCCAGTCAAACTGTATTCCGGAACAATCCTAGAATCCTCTCTTGTGGTAAGCGACATCGAGAAACCTTTTTGCACGCGTGGTTTCTGTGAACAATCAAGAGTGCTAGTATCTTCCTTGCCCCTAGGAAACTAAACGAAGACAACGGGTATTTCAGATGCCTTATAAGCTAAACTATAGGATGCCTCCCTGTTCTTGTATGCTAGCGCCAAATGAGACCAGTGCCAATTTCCGTATCGATCCCAACCTAAAGCCACGTTACGGATGGAGTTCCTGGTAAGATTCTTATCAAGACCTATTAGTAGTAATACGTCCTTTGTTCTAGTGAAAGCTACGTAATAAAGGCGAACTAAATCATCAAAGGCTCTTTCTAGAGCATTCCGCTCCCGTGATGAAGGATCTAGAAGATCTTCAACGATATGAGATTTAGAACCATTGTCAGGGAACCTTGCGAACCTTTGTCTCCAGGCATCCATCTTGAAACGCGCGCCCACATCAACGATAACCATAGGAAATTCAAGGCCTTTTGCTTGGTGAATCGACATAATAGAAAAACGGTCCTTAGGTGGTGAAAGGAGTAGATCTTCCTCCATCTCCCCAACATCATCAATAACCGCGAAGCAAAAATGTCGCACTACCTCTTTTCTGGACGCGAGGGATATTCGGTGGTCTCTGTGGTTGATTATATTCATGTCGTAACGGCACATGATTGCGGACTCGGTGACAATCCGCATCAGTTGCTCAAGGATCGCCAACCCTTCAGGGTCGTCCTGAAAGTATGGAAACCACCCGACCAGTCCGTGAATTAACTCAGTCAGATTAGCTTGGTAACCGAAACTCAAAGGCCACGCATTAATGAATTTTGAAAGATCTTCACCCTTCAGCGTAAGAGGTTCAGAGCGCATGAAGGAAATCGCCTGCTGCCGCCAGTTATCAAGAATCGCATGGTTCTCTAGACTTTGCCTAATAGCAGACTGAGCTTTCCGGTCTGGATCGATACACAATAGAACCAATCCAATTAATCGTTCCACTGGTTCAAACCTTGCTAAATCCCTCCCCCTCGGATTGAAAACCTCAATTGGTCTTTGAAGACCTCCCAAAGCTTCACGCAGATGGAAAGGCAGTGAATCTTCCTTTTCTTTGGGTGATGCACAAAGTAATGCCACGTCTGCCAGGGTCCCTTTCTCGGGATCAGGTTGGATCAAAAATTGTTGGGACTTGTAGGAAAATCTAAAGCCCTGACCCTGAAAAATAAGGCTGATTAACTTACTCAAATCAGTTGCTAGTTTTTCACGAGACTCTCTAAGCATCAACAGAATAGGAAATTCATCTTGTTCCTGTGGTCGTTTCTTAACAATACCTGGCTTTATCTTCAAAACGCCTTTCTGCCAAAACTTAGCGCGTGCTTCTTGATATGCGCCATCAAGTTCAATAAAGTGGTTTACCAATGATACAATATTTGAAGTGGACCTATAGTTGGATTTTAACGTGAATACAATTGGATCCCTCCCTTTGACCTCCTTTAACATCCTTTGCTGAAAGTCAGCAAAAAGTTCAACCTTTGAACCACGAAATCGATATAGGGACTGGTCATCATCACCAACCACTGTGATACCGCCTCCATTTCTAATTGCGATTTTTGCCAATTCAAAATAAATCTTCTCTTGAAGTTGATTGGTGTCCTGGTACTCATCCACCAGAATAACTTGTAGATTTGCTTTAAGTTCTTGCATGTCCTCTGGATCTTTCAGTCGGTTAAGCAGATTCAACTCAAGGTGAGTAAAGTCATGCCACAAATTCTCCTCAAGTGTCCTTTCATACCGGTCAACAAGGAATTTGAGGTTTCCATATTTCTTGTGACTTTTGAAGAATTCTCCTGGTCGCCTGTAATCCTGTAAGCACCTTTCCCTCAACAAACTGACCGCTTCCAGTGAAGCCCGAAATTGCCCATTGCCACCTAAGCCGAGATCATTTGAAAGTGAAACTAGATGGTCGTCTTGGTGAGTATTGGGGAAACCGTCCAAAAGGATGTTAACCCACACTTGCCTGGCAGTTCTCTCCGGAATAACAACTTGCTTAGGTTGAGTTGGAGCTCGGTAATCGCTAACTAGTTGCTCCGCAAGTGAATCCAAGGTGTCCATCATTATAAGGTTCCAGTCAGGAGCCTTTACTTTTTCTGTAAGTTCTGCACTTATAGCCCCTGACCAATCGATAACTCTCGACCTCAACTCTTTGGCAGCCTTGCGCGTAAAGGTGGTTGCAAAAATATTTTTGGGAAGAACACCATCCACTAAGACAAGTTTAATAATCCTAAGAGTTATAGTTGCCGTCTTCCCGGTTCCAGGACCAGCATAGATGACGATGTTTTTATTTTTCCCTTGCTTTATGGCAGTAATTTGATCGGGATCAGAGGTACGATGCTTCCCTAAGCTTTTCTCAACCGCTTTAGCGAAATCCTGCCAACTTACCATTTAACACCTAACGATTATCTTTGCCCGAAAGACATTTCTTGTCGGTCATCAACTAACTGCTTGATCTCTATATTTGCAAGAGCAGCATACTTAATGAGTACGTCCCGTTTGGGTTCTCCTCTTCCAATCTCCCACTCTGACACTCGTGCTCTACGAGATTCAGAAGTTAGCCCTAATTTTTCGGCCATTTGGTCCTGAGTAAGCCCTAGATGTTTACGGATTAACTTGAGCTTTGTTTTCAATTCCATAATAAAATCAGCTTGTTCGCAATTGCGAACATCTCCCAAAACGCCGGAAGCCAAAGTGAATTAAGTACTCACTCTGGCTTCCTATAGAAAATATATGAATAGTCTTGTTTGATCTGCGAAATCTATGCCACTTTGGCCTTCCCCACTAGGCTCGGGTTAACTCATTAAATTTATTAAAGAATACCCACGTATTGTGGAAACCTCTCCTCCTATTCCTGTTATTACGCCTGAAAATAACGATGTCGATCCCCGTGTCTCGACACAATTTGCAGGGACACTTCTTCCAAGGTTGCTCCACGAGTGTTCGCAAATATTTGTCGGAAAGATTATCAGACCCACCCAGTACCTCGTTATAGGCCATCAAAACCTTATGGGTTTCTTTTAATGGAACCTTACCTTGATCAAATCCTTTGAGTGAGCAAAGACATTTAGCTTCCAAGTCCAGTAATTCGTCTTGCTTAATTCTTCCGGATTCGATGGCCTTCTTCCCTCGCGGACTCTTGACTGCGGGAGGTACCCGGACGGCAGTATAGTGATTCATATCCGTGGAGTAGTAATTGTCTGAGGCACTTAGCCACGCCTGTCGGAGCATTCCAGCACTGTCAACGCTGGAAACCCCAAATTTCATGAAAGTCCTCATAGCTTCAAGGCGAGCTACCCCGAATATGTGTAATTGTGTGTCAGGCTTTCTTATTTTATTGATAGCTTCAAGAATCGTCAGTATTTCCTGGGTGCTTGTTCGGACAAGCCCACCTAAAGCAATACGGCTATAGCACATCTTCTGATATTCTTTTACAGCATAGGCATAACTCTCCCCATCCCAACCCTGAGCGGCACCAATGGGTGTGAAGGAAAATCTTTTTTTCCTATGGCCCTCTATAAAGAGGCGCGCGTTTTCGATGGTTATTTCATAGCGTCGCTGTTTCTCTCTTTCATCAACGTAATTTTCTTCTACAAGCACATTTTCTTCTGGAAATAGACGACCTTGTCTGTAGGAAGCACGTTTCTTTATTACAAGGGTATTGGGAGAGTCTTTGAATTTGGCGAACTCAGTTTCACCTATTTCAAGCCAGTCATTCCCATCCTTTTTTAAGTAGCGGTCACGCTTAAGTATGCTAGGAACAATTAAATGATCAATTGAGACCCCAAAATCGAACCCAAGATTCTGGTAATAGTGTAGTATTTCATCTGTCTCATAGGGAGGATTCTCCTCGCATATATAATTGAAAGCACCACAATCTCCCAACACGGGAACGTTGCGAGGGACCCTCAAATACCGGTGAATGCCAAGATTTTTTGCTCTTTCTTTTTTCTGTGGATTTGCTTCCAGAACACTTTTGCTAACTAGAATGCCATCACAATTCAGGGTCCCGTATAATTCGTAATGATAGGCATCATGCTCGTAAGGATCTCTGAAAGGTGTTACCTGATCCTTTTCAAAGTCGAATTGTGGATCAACACGATCATCCCAATCAGGGAGAAAAAATAGCATCCTTGCCTTTCTTGGCTCATAATAGACAGGTAGAACAGGGCGAACAGCAGAAGCATGCTTTCTCAACTCGTTCTTAACATCGCGATATAAATTCCGAAAGCGGCTATACTCACAGGCGCGTCCGCTATCGCGAAAGGCCCTATGAAGTCTTGAGAAAGGAACCTCATCAACTGATAGGACTTCTCTTATATACGCTTTTACTTGAGAATCCGTACTTGGCTCTCGAACTGGTCTCTCTGGACTTGAAAGGGTAGCACTTAATTGCCTTAGGTGTTCGCCAAAATTCTCAAGGGACCACCAAGGAAGGCCGTTTTCCTCCTGAAACATATGCCAAACGATTGCCTTGGCGATCTTCGCATTGACAACCGTGTTGTTTGACCCAGACAAATTGACAAATCTACTGTCCGCGTATAACCAATTAGGTCCCAACCGTTTAGCCAAAGGATCGTTTACGTTATTTGATATGACCGCTATGTGTTCAGGTGTCTTAGCTGAAATAATGCCTTTCTCAAGGTCCAGAAAGGTAGCATCCAGATAGTCTTTCCCGAGGACCACGAGAAAATAATCATCCTCTGGTGACCTGGTAATAAGTGAGTGCAGCGAAGCAGGTTCTTTACTCTTTGACTTAATTAAGAGCTCCCACCAGCGCTGTAATGCCTTTTGCCTCGAATTGACACCAGTTAGACCGGTAATCTTTGCAAATATCGATGGTATTCCAACCCGAGGCTCCTGAAATGTTATGTCATACGGAACTACTCTGTCCTCTGCGTTAATAAGGCCGTAACCAGCCGAAATGATCCAAAACTGTGTATCTTTTACCCTTCCATTCACTATTCCCCACACTTCTCGGGAAGCGTTCCAAAGCGGACCCCTGTAGAGGTCCTTGGCCCTCACAGCAGGCAGCCTACTTCTGGAAAGCAAGTTGTGCCACTGAGTAAAGACATGTTCAACTGATCCAGGCACAATTTCAGGATCTAGTATCGACTCAGTTTGCTTCGCCTTTTTTTGAGAAACACATGTCGTAATGAGGTGAAAAGCCATTGGTGAATATTAGTCCCTTAAATTCAATTAAATTGAATCCATCGTTCTGGTTTTCCAATCATAGCCGACAAATGATTTCTCACTTCCGCTTATCCCTTTCAATAGAGGCATAAGCGTTATGGTCGTGAATGCTCTCAAAGTTTATGGACTTTACGAAAAACCAGGTCACCTTTTCATTGCTCATCATTTCATTCGCGATAATCCTAACGATATCTTCTACAAATCTGGGGTTTTCATATGCCCGCTCAGCTACATACTTTTCATCCGGTCGCTTGAGCAAGGCATAGACGTCGCAACTAGCGGATTTCTCTACTAGAGCAATGATATCTTCAATCCACACAAAGTCATTGAAACGTAGTTGCACCGTTACCTCACTTCTTTGATTGTGAGCCGCGGTTTGACTGATTTCCTTAGAGCAGGGGCATAGGTTCATAACTGGCACCTTAACCTCAAGAATAAAATCGTCGCTGTCCCCCTCTTTATAAGAGCCAATGAAGCGACAGTCATACCCCATCAGACTTGGCAATTTTGAAACGGGAGCCTTCTTTTCAATGAAATACTTGAAAGCCAACTCCATATGTGCGGATTTGGCCTCCAAATTGCGAGCGATTTCTCGAAGAATCTCGCCCATATTTCTAACGGTAATTTCCCCGCGGTATTGGTTGAGAACCTCGATGAATCGGCTCATATGTGTTCCCTTGAAATGATGTGGAAGATCCACGTACATATTAATCTGGGCGGTTGTACCTTGCTTTTCCTCTTTCTTGTCCAGGACCTCAATAGGATAACTCACATCGCACACACCTACCTTATCAATGTCTATGCCGCTTAAACCTCGCTGGTTTTGAATGTCGCGCATTTCTCAATCCTCAGAATGATCAACTTGGACTTTCATATCCTCGCGTTGTGCTCCAAAGAGGAGATTTTGATTTCAAAATTATTTAAGGTCATTTTTCGAGGAAGCACCTAAGTTATTACCTTATGAGTCCCGTCCTAATAACCATATTCCGTTGGATCTACGACACCAGCTTCCCTAAAACCTTTCTTCCTAAGCAGGCAACTGTCACATAGCCCGCACGCTTTTCCTTCCGGGGAAGGGTCATAGCAACTATGGGTAATGCCATAATCAACACCGAGTTCGATGCCTTTTAGAATAATCTCTGCCTTGGTCATAGAGATGAGAGGTGTCTTGATTCTTATCTTCGTTTTCCCTTCGACTCCTGCTTTGGTAGCAAGATTGGCCATGTGCTCAAAAGCCTGAATGTATTCAGGCCTGCAGTCTGGGTATCCGCTGAAATCTATGGCATTCACACCGATAAAGATATCTGATGCTCCTAATACCTCCGCCCAAGCCAATGCGTATGAAAGAAAAATTGTATTACGGGCTGGGACATAAGTAATAGGGATTTCTTTCTGAATATCTCCTTCGCTTCGGCCTTTCGGCACGGCGATATCGTCGGTAAGTGCCGAACCGCCAATCTTAGCCAACTCAAGGTCGATCACTAGGTGCTTCCTGGCACTAAGAGCTTTTGCTACTTTCTTAGCAGCTTCCAATTCCGTTACGTGGCGCTGGCCATAGCG
>JBHLKK010000047.1:0-13012 GCA_048886745.1 Candidatus Hodarchaeota archaeon
TTGCCCATTCTTCTAAACGATGCCAAGATTCCAAGATCCCGTGCTTCTTGAAGAAATCGGATTCCAATTCCTCCTTCATCACACATGTCGTTACAGCGTATTCTCCGCCTTCGACCTCCTTCACCTCAACCACATCATCCGATTCGATGTCATCCCCCACCCGAATCCAGAATTCGTAGCCGTATTCGCGTTTTCCAGGTTCTGGTGGAGGATTATTAAAGCCAAAGACAGGGTGCTTTTCTAAGTCTCCCAACAGACCCTTGGTTTCTGCCCAGGCTCGCATCTTCGCCCAAGCTTCTAGCTCCGGTGTAATACTGATTACACGCAGGCTTGCAACCCGCATCGGGGCAAGCTGCACGATATGTACTTCTTTATCTCGCATAAAATCCACCTCCTTTCTTTACATTCTCCTATGATGGTTTCTGAACCTCCTTGATGGGTTCATACAAATCCAGAACGATTTCTGCTTCAGAAGCACCCGGATTTCGAGCCTTTTCCAGATCCTGACGGCTTTCATCCACCTCGTATTTCTCACTCAAGATAATCCAATCCCGCAATTTCTTCCAAGGTTCCAGAAACCCGTGCTTCTTCATAAAATCTGATTGCATCTCCTCACCCAACTTGCATGAAGTAACCGCATATAGACCGCCTTCCATATCCTTTGCCTTAATCTCATCTTCGTCTTCAAAGAGCGTACCCACTCGGATCCAGAACTCATAGCCATATTCTTTCTGGCCAGGCGAAGGTTCTGGATTATTGAAACCAAATACTGGGTGGTTGTCCAAATCAGCTAGCAGTCCTCGGGGCTCAGCCCACGCCCGCAGCTTTTCCCAGGCATCCCTCTCTGGTGTTGCACTAAACGCTCGGACACTGGCTACACGCATCGGTTCCAACTCTACCACTTGCACAAACAAATCCTCGATCTCTTTCTCCTTGCGTTCCGCATAAATCTTCTCAATGTACTTCGCAGTCCGTACCGATTGCAGTTCGTGGCGGCGTTGTGAATCCAGATATGCCGAGCTTATAGCTGTCAATATAATCTGCCCATCTGCGCTGACCTCATACTGTCCCCGACTCTTCTGAAGAATTACTCCCGACTTCACCAGCAGTCCCAGATGGTGAGATAACGCTGTTTTGCCCAGACTTGTAAGCTCCCGTAATTCACTGAATAATCGAGGACGATGTAGCAATGCAGTGAGGATTTGTAATCGTTTTTCGTTTGCAATGGCTCTCAGCACATAGGCAATGTCTTTGCCCAGCTTTCCGATGACATTCCACGCGATTTCAGCATCTATTTCGTTCATGAGATAACTCTCCAGATGGAAAGAGTGCGGATTATCCTTATATATGTTTCGGAAAAATTGAACATTGGTTCTAATAATACTGAACAAATCTTGTACAAGGAATATATGAGCAAAAGTTATGATTAAGCTTTGAATAAGGATCACTGAATGAAAAGACCTCAGTCAACTCTAAGATAGTGTTTTTGTGCACTAGTCTGGTTTTATCTTAAGAATTAGGATCATAGCTATTAGAGGAACTACAACTCCTGCAATAATGGATAGGTTAATTCCGGTAAGCTCTAGAATCAATCCAGTTATGGGAGCTCCCACCGCAACACCAGCAACTATGAGTCCATAAAAGGTACCACTGGCTATTCCTATGTTTTCACTTGAGGTGTTCTCTCTGATAAGACCTGCCGCTGTTGGAAAGATCGCTCCGTGACCAATTCCGAGAATAACCATCCCAATTACAGGATAAGGTAGTTCTGTTGAAAAGAGTAGCGCCACGAAAGATGATGCAACAAACAATAAACCCAAGCTGGTCATTTCTCTCTTGCCAATTCTGTCTCCGAATGATCCTGCGGGATAATGAACTACAATGGAAACTAGAACCATGACAGCTAAGAACATTCCTATGTGAGCGTCTGTGTACCCTACGCTTTTTAAAATAATCGTATATCCTGTGGTTATCATGCCCAAATTGAAATTAGCCACAAAAATTGATAGATACGGGGAAATCATGACCTTTCGTAATATTGTTTGCTTCAGAATCGATATTTCCTTTTTGAGCGGAATTCTGCTGCTGGGCGGGCGATAAGTTGTAGGCAGGAGCAGAGACAGTGCTGCCATAATAAACAGCATTGTAGCTATTCCCAAAAAGAGCGCGGCATATCCTAAAAAGTGAATTGCAAAGCCACCTATGATGAATCCCATAAGCATCGATAAAGCCACAGCGATACCATATGAAGCCATAACTCTGCCGCTTCTTTCCTTGGGCGTTATATCTCCGAAGTAAGACATCGTAGCCGGACCGCCAAACCCCCCTCCAATACCGTGGATAAGCCTCGCGGAAAGCAGAAATATAGGACTTATAGCAATTGCGTATAATACTAAAGAAAGGGCATCAAGACATAGTCCTATGACCAAGGGGATTTTCCTCCCTATTTTGTCAACTATTCTTCCCAATAATATATTGGAGGGCAGATGAACCATGGAGTAAATTCCTACGATAATTCCTACCATAATTAAGGAAGCTCCAAGGAATAGCGCATAATTCGCAATTATAGGTATGACAAACGCGCTGTCAAAATTTACTGAAAACGTAATTAATAATACCAGAATGGAGAATATTTTCCTACCATTCTTTTCTGAAACCTTCATTATTAGCCCCTATTTTAACTGTCATCGTTGGCTTCTTAGAGACGAATCCCAGCATTTAATGATATGTGAGATATTAATCAAGTTTTTCTTTCTCACTTATCTCCTCTGCTTTTAAGCGTATAGGGTTCAAACAACAAAATATATGTATCTATAGAACTCTTTGGGCAATGCTCCACACCCTTTGGGATCACTGTTAATTCTCCTTTATGCAAAGTTATATTCGAGTGGGGCTCTCTCAACTGGATAATCAATTCTCCTTTTAGAACGTAAAAAAGCTCATCTTCGTTTGTGTGTTTATGCCAATGGTACTTCCCTCTGCACAACACGATTCGAACCACCTGGTCATTAACTTTTGCAACTTCGATGGGATGGTAGGGCCTATCTGCGATTTCTCTAATTCTATCCTCCAAAATGATCTTGGGAATCATAATTGAAGGTATTACCTGGGCATATTTATATTCTGAGCTGTCCGTCCCACAAGACTTCCTCCTGATTGCTCAGACGTTTTCTTCTCCTGTAACAAAAGACTTAAATAGTCTTAGTATAACACTGTTATAAGATATTGTACCGAACGGAGGGTACTGTTCTGTCAACAAGGAAGGATAAAGCACACGTTCATCATCCTATAAAAGAAGGTGTTGGCAAAGAAGGCCATTACCCAGCGGGAGAGGATACCAAGAAGCCTTTGAGAGAAATCATCAGAATAGATGAGGAGAAATGTGATGGGTGCAGTCTTTGCATCCCTGCGTGTCCTGAAGGCGCACTGCAGGTTATCGATGGAAAGGCCAGGCTCATAAGCGACCTGTTCTGTGACGGGCTTGGTGCATGCATCGGTGAATGCCCGAGGGGTGCAATACGGATAATAAAGAGAGAGGCAGAGCCCTATGACGAAAGGAAAGTGATGGAAAGAATAGTTGGACAAGGTTCAAACGTAATTAAAGCCCATTTACAGCATCTAAGAGATCACAATCAGGAGGATCATCTGGAAGAAGCATTGGCATATCTGGAAGAGAGGGGGGTAAAAACCAATCTTGAAGGCAAACGATCGGATAAATCCGGTCAGGAACTCTGTGGCTGTCTTGGGTCAAGGGTGGTGGATCTCAGAGATACGGAGAAAATTTCATCTGTTTCAAAAGCAAAACAAGAATCAGAACTAAGGCAATGGCCTGTCCAGTTGAGATTGGTTCCAACGACTGCTCCATACTTCGATAATGCTGATTTGGCGATAGTTGCTGATTGTGTACCTTTTGCCTATGCAAACTTCCACCAAGACGTTCTCAGAGGAAAATCGATTGTGGTGGGATGTCCAAAGCTGGATGATGCGCAGTTCTATCTGGATAAGCTAGCTCAGCTGTTCCAACACTCAAGCCTGAAGACCGTAACAGTGGTCATGATGGAAGTACCTTGCTGCCTAGGACTAAACTATATTGTTCAGGAAGCCCTGAAGCAATCAGGGAAGAATATTCCATTAAAACAGATGATCATTGGCGTAAAAGGGGAACGAAAAGAGTAGTCAACGATGGAGACGCAAAAATTGGGGGAATATTTTTCTCCAATATCCGAATTGCAGGCTATGACTAATCCCCGACTACTGAAATCTTGTTAATTCTCGAAAACATGCCGTCCTCAAGAAACACAATTTGATCCAGAAGTTCATATCTTTTCTTGTATTCAACCTGTAGGATTCTTTCCCAAATTGAAGCGATGATGATTTCACCAAACACAACAAACCCGCTGCCAATCTCCTTAGTACTAGCTAGGCGGCATTCAAGGTTGGCTTTGCATTCATCCACGAGAGGTGCATAGATCCGTGAAGCTTCAATCATTGTGAATCTAGTTCTTTCAATTCTTTCATGACCGTACCAAGAGACGCACCTGAAGGCTTTTGAAGCTATAGATGCATCCACAAGATTTACTGCAAAACAACTAGTTTCAATAATATTCTTAGCTGTTGTGTTTTCTTTTGAGGTAGAAAACATCAATATAGGAGGTTCAAAGGAAGCCATTTGTAGCCAGCTGATTGGCGCGATATTAGGTTCTTTTCTTGCGTTATATGTTGATATGAGGACTATTGGCCCCGGAATAAGACTAGGATGCCACTCCTTCTTGTTAACTGGATAGCTGACTCTTCTCATAAGGTATCCTCTCCAAGATCTTGACTCTCGCTTCTAATCACGTCTTTTTAGCTGAGCCCTCTGAATACGTTTCAGTATAAAGGCAACTAATGAAGCGGCAAATAGCAAGTTGCAGATAATGCTGATTGCCAAATTCTGGAAATCGGTACCAATAAGATTTCCATGAATAATCACAAAGAATAACACAGCATACATTAATGCATGCATCGGACGCCAATATGACTGTATTCTTTTTCGAAGCAGGACAATAATTGATGCAAAGTAGAGTATATAGAGTGCAGGCCTTCCGGCAAGAGACCAGAATATATACCAAGAATCAAATCTTGGTAGGAATACAAGTAAGCTCATCGTTTGGATGGCAAAGGAAACTGGATGTGCTGTTGCAAAAGCGAGTCCCAACACCGCAAAGATATGATGTATCTTGACGAATGGCTTGCCAAATATTCTGCTGATTTCCTTAAGGAAAGGAGTCATTATGGCCGCGATGCTGAGCATTAAAAAGCCATATAGAGCGAAAAGCCTCACAGCTAATTCCAGTGGAGTCCCCGTCTGGAATGAAAGAACCAAGACAAGAACAAGAAGCATCAATGCAAGGATGCCCACGATGAGAACGAATCCTTCTCTTTTTACTGTCATGGAGACTGATTGTTCCCGTGGACTATAAATTGTTTTTCCCACATTGCTCTAGAATTCTGGCTCTTACCGCAGCATGAACTTCACAGGAGCGACAATCTTTCTTCCCGAATTTGCCTTCTAATTTGATTCACTCTGCCAGCTAACTCGTTTCTTTCTCGTTCCCATTGCGTTAGATCGCGATTCAATCTATTTCTGCTGTTGCGTAGTTGGCGAAGGGCACCTTCAACTTGTTCTCTTGTCCGGCTGATTGTTGCATTGCCAAATAGATCAAAGAAGAAATTATCGAAGAAAATATCAACGAATAAGTTGGGTGCTTCAAAACCGATATAGATGTCATCGATAACATCGACCAGATCTTTTGCTTGTCTTAGAAGAGTTTGAGCCTGATTTATCTCGTTTCGTGCCGAATCCAAATTGCCATGTTTGAATGAATCTACAAAAAAGCCTCCTCCAAAGAATGTGTCCCAAGTGCCAAGCCCTTCTGCCGATCTCAGCCTACCCACTGAGCTATTTAGGAGATTCTCGGCTTGATCGAGAAGTGAATCTGCTCGCTTGAACTGATTGTGAATTCCTTGAACTCGTGTTAACTCTTTCTGAACATCCTGATATTGATACTGTAGCTCCTTGAGCTTATCGGTCGCTTTTCCAGCTGTCAGTTTAGCCAGTATTCTTTCCATATCATTCTCAATAGCTGGAATGCGAGATCTTAATGCTTGAATGCTTCGAATATCATTCTGGACTGTTTCTGCCTCATTATCGAGATTCTTGAACTCTTTTTCAGCATATTCGAAATTGGCCAAAGCTTCCAGATACTCAGCTTCCTCCTTACGCTTTCTTTCGTCCAGTTTTCCGCTCAGACGTGCCTTAATTGAGGTAAAACTTACCTTCATCAGGGCATCATAATCCTTTTTTTCTTTTTTCATTGTTTCACGGACTTGTTGGAGCTGGCTTAGTTTAAAATCCCTGGATTGTCTCAGCCTTCTCAGATATGCTTGTTTTGAAGGTAAGGCACCCAGTTGTTCATTGATGTCTTCTAGTTCATACTCCAATTTGTAATAGCGATTCAGTGCATCGGATTCACTTAAGATTTCAGTTAGTTCTTCTTTCCTGATCTTGGCTCCACACTGTTCACAATACATTGCAAAATCCTTAAGCTTATGACCACACTTGTTACAGAACACAATTAACACCTCTCTTCATCAATAGTCATGCTTAAATTCACACTTGTTAAGCTAATCCTTAAAAATAGTTCGGTGCCTCCTTGCTTTTTGCTATGCCGAATGAAAGGATGAATCATTGGGCAATCGGTCAATTGGATAATCTGCATGTTTATTTACTTCTACTTATAGCAATAGTACCAATTAATCAACACATTATACGTGGAACCATTCTTATGCATTGGAGGTGAGAAGGATTGGTAGATGTTGAGGCTATATCTCTTTTTATAGCGGCAATGGCAGTAGTTTTCGGTGTCATTATTGGATTGGCCACCATTAGAAGTGAAGCCGGAACAAGACGAGCTCAACTTTTTCTGGAGTTTCACAATAAAGCATACGATAAACAGTTTGTTAAGGATCTAATGGAGGTCAATACTTCCTGGACTTGGAAAGATGCTGAGGAATTCTTCAAGAAGTATGGCCCGGAGACAAATCCTAAAGCTTTTGCATTGTTTGTATCTGTAGGCTCCTACTTCGATGGCATGGGCGTGCTTCTGAGAAGGAGATTGATAGATGTTAATGTGATACCTGAACTGATGTCATCTGCCATTATGGATTTTTGGGAAAAGACTAAACATATGGCCAGTGAATTCGGTCAACTAACGAGACGACCCCGGACTTTTGATTCCATTGAGTATCTTTATCAGGAGGTTCGAAGAAGGGATGAAAAGCGAGGTTTAGCCACCTATCTTGATTAACCAAATCAACAATGAATCCATTCTCTGCTATTTTCTTTGAACCTTGGCCAGTCGTGGATCTATCCCTTCCCACTCCACCTTGTAACCGAGGGCATTGAGTATACTTGTAGGCATCTTTCCCCCAGTTTCTCGTATAATATCGGATGCCTCATCAAAACTCAATTCGCCCTTATCCAGCCTACTTTCTATTATATCCCGAATTTCTGCTAATTTTGATTCTTTAATAAGCAGGTCTCCCAGCTGCTTGAATCCTTGAATTTCTCGTTCCTGTAGGATATTTCTTACAGCCTCCTCTAAGACATCTAGCTTCTTTGCCAGATCTTTCACTTCGATAACGGGATCTTGGATCTGAATCTCTCTTGATTGGAGCAATTTAGTCTGTTCTGAAGCCAGATGACTTTCCTTTGATTTTAGATAAGCAATGATGGGCTTCAGTGGAATTTTTCGCTTGTAATAAACCACATTCATCCTTTTGCCAATTTCGTCAAGTTTCTGGCAAGCAAGGTTCTTATCCGCTGCAATAATCATATCTATATCGATTACCCCTTCTAGTTTCTTGATTTTCCCTTTAAGGTATTGTGGAGTCCAAAACCCCATCACTTCCAAGTAGATCTTCAACCCAGCTTTATGAAAGCCAAAATCTGGGATCATTACATGATTGTTCACAGGAATAGGGTCTGGCTCTCTTACAAGCTCCCAACCAGTCTTTAGAGCTCTAAAACGATGTGCAAAATCTTCTTCAACTTCACTGTCATAGGATTCCTTATCTCTGGATAGTCTTGAGGAGATAATGAACTCCCCGTGCTTTTCGCTATTCAGCTCAAGGTTCAAGAGCCTTCTTTCAGCCCTGTGGCGTAAAACTTTTGCCCTAACATTCCATTCTTTACTCCTAATGATTGCAGGGAGGAGTTTGGCTATTCGAGTACCGTATCTTCGACTGAGCCTAAATAATGAAAGTGGTCCGTCAACTCTCATTTGAAAGGTCTCCTCGTGTTTCTGTATTGTGTAAATAAGCCCCAGCCACTTGATTTGCCTGAAAATCTCTTGCCAATTGCCTTGGGTTGTGAAGATGAGTTCGGTAGAGTAGAAAAGCAGAGTCTGAGTTAGACCGAGATTATACTCCTTTATGAGGGTTTCTGGTTCTACTGCTTTGAAATCCATAATGAGAAGGTTATCCTCCATATCCGCGTAGAGAGATTCTTCAAGTTCCTTTGTTTCTATACCTAACTTCAGTCCTACCTCGCGAAGAATCTTGCTTCTAGCATCTTTGGTAGTGGGCAATTCTGCTTCGTGGGCAATCCCAAAGACTTCTCTTCTGACCTCAACCGGGTCAATTGAAGCCTTTGATTCAAGTTGGCAGCGTCTGTCCAAAAGGACTGAAAGACCCCTAACATATCGATAGTCATATCCCATATCCTCTATTTCTTTTATGGTTTCAGCTAATTCTCCCTTGGTCCTACCTACATGATTCTCATAGGTTTGTATGACCAACGCTGCAACATCCAGGTTCTCCCCATCTAGCTTGGCATAAACGGGATATATTCTATCTCGATACTTTCTTGTTATCAACAGGTTGCTGGGAAGCAATGGTTACCCTCTCCTTCTGCGCCTCTTCTGACTCATCCTAGTCTCTATTGTCTGTTGAGCTACTATTTCAATGAGCTTCGCCTGCTTTCCAGGTCTTTTTCTTAAGATTCTCCCTAGCCTTTGAATGTATTCTCTACTACTTCCGGTACCGCTTAGAATGAAACCTACAGAAGCATCTGGAACATCTACTCCTTCATCCAAAACCCGGCTGGTCACAATTGCTTTATACTTACCAGCTTTAAATCTCTCCAAGATCTCTCTCCTCTCTTCTCTGGGGGTTTGATGGGTAATGGCAGGGATCAAAAAGCGACCACTTATTCTATACACAAGTTGGTTATGCCTCGTAAATATCAGGACTTTTTCCTCTCTGAAGGTTTTCAAAAGATCTGCCAAAGTATCGATTTTTGCCATGGAATTCAACGCGATTTTTATTGCCCTGTTTCTTGCCAATAGGGCCTCTCTAGCTTCTGGATCGGTTCCAGTTCTCATTATGAATCTTTTGAAATCGTTATAACTTCGGAGGGACATTCCCCTTTTTGAAAGATATCTTTTGAAGATTCCATAGTCTTTCTCATATAAGCTCATCTCTTCAGGTAGTAAATCCACAAGTATCTTTTCGTGAGTGAATGGAGAAAGGTGTTTTCCAGCAAGAGCATCTACTCCAAGCTGATAGACAGGACCACCTATTAACCTCGGTAGATTAGAGTGTCCTCCATCCTCTCTCTCATAAGTTGCTGTAAGTCCCATTCTGTAGGGAGCAATGTACATCTCTGCTATCTGAGAATATGAGGGTGCGGGAAGATGATGAACTTCATCAAAAACTATGAACATAAATCTGTTTCCTAACTGCTCAGCCCGGATATAAGCTGAATCATATGTAGATACAGTTATGGCCTTGAGTGTATCTTCTCCTCCGCCGAAAGCTCCCACTTCCACTTCGAACAGGCTGCTGAGTTGTTGCCTCCATTGATCTAGTAGATCCAATGTGGGTACAACCACCAGAGTTGAGACATTCAGTTTCTCAATGGCTCTGATTGCCACAAAGGTCTTTCCAGCCCCTGTGGGCAGAACAATTACACCTCGTTTGTTTGAGGCGAACCATGCATCAAGGGCTCTCTTCTGGTATTGTCTCAATTCCACTTGGCTTCTGAGGGTGGCGATTGGAAGCGGATTGGCTGCGCTATCTCTATAGATCAGACGACTTCTCTTAAGATATGAAAGGATTTCAGGGTAGTATAGGGCCATGGCTCTGAAGCATCCTACCCTTGGGTCCCATTGGCCATAAGGAGTTCCCGCACTTCCATGGATGAGAAGGCTCCCCTTATCGTATTTGAGAAGGATCATTATATACTACCCACAATAAGTAAACCCATAGGCTTTATTTTTCTTTTTGTTGAGCTCGCTGGACGGTTTTCAAAGGACGAGCTCAGATTTATAAGCATCAAGAGGGAGAATAGTCATAATGTTTGACAGATTTACAACCAGAGCATGGGCATATCTTGTCGTAACCATTGGCATCATCATATTAGTAGGGCTCAGAGTTTTTCTCCCTTTGATCTCGATTCGCATAAGCGCCATCTTTGACACGTCCCTCTATTCTCAATTCTTTTCGGTGGGAGTTGCGGCTGTGGCCACAACTCTGGCTATTTCTTCATCATTAATACTTGTAGTAGTCCAGAATTCAGCAGCCCAATACTCTCCGGAGATATTGACCATCTATAAGAAGGACTCAGTAATATGGGGCTCTTTTGTATTCTTCCTTTCTGTCATTGCGTTCGGACTGCTAAATATCTCAAATACTTCCCCCGTAATGCTAGATATTGGCTTTGTGATGTTTGTCTCGTACTTCGTTGTTTTGAGCCTTGAACTGTATTTCTTTCCAGACATGATTAATCCAAAGAAGATAATCGATCGCGTCAAGCAGAGAACTTTGGCCTCAATCAGGAAGATTGGTCATGAAGTTATGTCTGACTTTAAGGATAAGATTAACACCATCAATAAGAAGAATGAAGTTGTAGAAATTATGAGTAGGCTTTCAAGCGAGTCGTTGGAAAAAATATTATCCGATGATCGGGATCTGATGCGTCATCAAGTAATACTGCATCAAGCATATCGAGAGAAGCTGCATAAACCCAACGGATTTCAGAGCGAGATTGACAATGAAGTAGCTCTGATTTTTGATATAATCTTGAAGGCTTGCAGGGATTTGGAGTTTGAGACTTATGATTATGGATTTAGCAGTGTTTTGGATATTACCAACGAGTATATTAAAATCAGAAAAGATGATCTGACAAATTACGATGCTTTTCTTGAACGGATTTCCAACATGTTGGAAGCCGCATCCAGACTCGGCTTCAGCGGGGATAATTTTATACTTCTGGAGAGAGTGGCAGATGTTTTCGGAGCCATAGGTACTGAATCGATCAAAAGGCTTAGGGTCGGAATAGTCTTGGTCGAACCATTGACACGACGCATGACGAACATTGCAGTAAAATGTGCAGAGAGTGGATATCCGACTGTTGTTACTGTTTTGGTAAGAGCACTTAAAGAGATTGCTTTGGAATCAGTAAAATCGAAATACCACAATGATCTAGGCATAATGAAATCGATTGCAGAGATAGAAAAAGTGATGATCCAACACAATCTCAAGCATTATATCGCCACCATGAATTCTTACTTAATGGAGATAGGGTATGCAACTGTTGCATTACGTCTCACTTTGGCAGAAGATTTTGGGGAGCAGATTCAGGATATATATCAGGAAGTACTGAGCCATCGACTGGACGGTGGTGCACTAGCGCCGCTTTTTGACCATGATGGTTTTAACAAGATATTCACCGAATTAATAAATTTCATAAACACCTATCCAACCTATTCGAGGGACACTTTTAATCTTCTTTACGATAAAACAAGCACACTCTTAACAAGAATGGCAGACAAAGACAACGTATATCCAGAACTTCAATACGGTAAAACCATAAACAACGGTATGAAGATCATCTCAGACATTGCATCCTATCTAATGAATAGGGCAGACTGGGGTATAGAATATCAGAAAGTCGTTACTACTTTCTTGGCCATTTGTGAGGAATACAGATCGAATCGACCAGATGTCTTTGTTCCTCTATTGGACAATCTATATCGATTAGGCGTCAAAATCATAGACCTAGGGGAAAAACCTTCAAAGAGTCATTTGAACAAAGAGATAACCAGAGTAATCCTTGAGAATAAGGGTACTCATATTGCATCATACTTAACAGTGCTTCTTATTACACTTGGGCTTTATGCTGATGATAAGCAAATGAAGAACGTCAAGAGCTATTATCTGAAGAAGGTAAGGTATGTCGTAAAGGAGAAAAAGTTGACGGAAATCTCTCAGGTAAAAGACATCATAAAGGATCTCAAACAGAAGCTTCAAAATCTTGAGGTGTTTCCTTATTATTTGGATTTGCTTAGTTCCGAGTGGCTTAGTTTTGAAGAAGAAGAGATTGAGAGATTCTTCAGTAAAGTCCTGAGGTAATTATGAGGGTTTAGTAATCGTTTATGAATCAAGAATTCGCGTTGAACGCATTTATCTCAAAAAGAAAAAAGAGGAATCCTTTGATTAAGACTCCTCTTTGGTACACATTTTCGAGTAACGGGAGCAGGAATAATCTCAACGAGGATTCCACAACTTCTTCCCTAAAGGCAAAACGGTTTTCCCGGCCATAGTGTTTACAAGCACGGCCGCTGCTCCGTAGAAGGACGAAGCAGAGACGCATACAAGGAAAACGCCCACAATGAAGGCCGGAGTCCCTAACAGCACATGAGGGATTAATGTTCCAAGGGCAAGATCAATAAAGATCAAGATTGTAAGGAAGGTAAGGTTTGTCATGAACTCGTAACCATCATGGATATACTTCCCACTTTCGCAAAACTCACAGGTGCGAAAATCCCGGATGACCGTATCATTGACGGCAAAGATATCCGGCGCCTGCTATCAGGAAAGAAAGATGCAAAATCTCCTTACGAAGTTTATTTTTATTACAATAAAGGGAGGCTTGAAGGCGTACGCAGTGGAAAGTGGAAACTGCACC
>JBHLKK010000048.1:0-12818 GCA_048886745.1 Candidatus Hodarchaeota archaeon
AGGGGCATTCCTGCTTCTAATCGTAAAGTATCTCTTGCACCCAAGCCAATTGGCAGTATTTTGAATTCCTTGCCTGCGTTCAGAATCTCTTCCCAGAGGTGTATAGCATTTGGAGGTTTTGCTAGAGGAACATTCAGCTGGGAAACTTCAAACCCATCTTCACCAGTATAGCCAGTTCTTGTTGCAATGACTTGATGACCAGCCAAATTTGTAATGATTGTGTCTCCGAAAGAAGAGTGCCTGCTCAAGTCATCGTCTGTTAGCTTTTGCAGCGTAGCAACAGCTTTCGGACCCTGAACTGCAAATTGAGGAGTAGAGTCCGATATATTCTCGATTTTAACACTGTGGCCTTTCTCATAAGATTTGAACCAATCAAAATCCTTTTCCTTGTTCGCAGAGTTGACAATGACAAAGAATCGGTTTTCATCGAGTTTATAGATAATCAGATCATCAATTATGCCCCCGTTCTTGTTGCAGATGGTTGAGTATTGTCCCTGACCAGGACTAAGTTTGGAAACATTATTTGTAGTCACATAATTTAGAAAATCCTCAGCATCCGACCCACTGAACATGAAACGTCCCATGTGCGTAACATCAAAGATTCCCACACCTTGTCTTACAGACATATGTTCGGTGACAATTCCGGTCTCATTATACCAAATTGGCATGTGATATCCAACAAACTCTACCATTTTAGCTCTTTCAGCATGCCAATCATGTAGATGGGTAACCCTCATTTTCTTTTCCATAGGAAAGATCTCCCTAGGATCGGTTTGAATTAGGATAAATTTGATAGCATTAAATATAGGTAAACTAACTAAAAGCTTTTTGAGTCTGTCCAAGAGGTCGCTAGAATTGTCAGTAGATGGGGAAATAGCAAAGATAAGGATTGGAGACTCCCACCCTGTTAGAGTTGTGGGGATTGTCAACTGTTCACCAGATTCATTTTACAGGCCCTCGATTAGACTAAAAGACGACGAGATAGCTAATTTTGCTTTGAAACTGACCGAAGAGGGTGCAGAAATTATCGATGTTGGTGCAGCTTCAACGGCACCTCCAGAAATATATGGAAAACCCCAGAAGGTTTCACCTTCTTTTGAAAAAGAGCAGATAACTAGGGCAATACCGATAATAAAAGATGTAACTGATGTTCCAATTTCAGTAGATACACAGAAAGCAGATGTTGCAGAAGCTGCTTTAAAACTCGGCGCTTCCATAGTAAATGACGTTAGCGGTCTTAAATCCGATCCAAATATGGCAAGATTAGTATCAGAATATGGAGCCGCGATAATATTAATGGCAGCAAAGGAAAAACCAGGCGATGTTGGCACTGTTGAATCAATAATTAGAGAAATAAAAAGGAGTATTTCAATAGCCCTGGAGAACGAAATAGACGAGGCCAAAATCGTGATAGATCCAGGCATTGGTTTTGGAAAAGATTATCGTCTTGATTTGAATATCATTCAGAATCTAGCCGAATTTAGAATATTAAAGAAACCTATTCTCATCAGCTTGTCCAGAAAGAGTTTTATTGGCAGAGTACTCGAAATAGAAAGGCCTGAAGATCGTTTGGTAGGGAGTCTCGCTGCAACAGCTATTGCGGTCTACAGTGGAGTTCATATGATCAGAACGCACGATGTAAGTAATACTGTAGAAGTTGTGAGAGTTGCAGAGGCCATAAGAAATCAGACTGTATGACCGAAATAGTGAATCGAAGGAACTATGTTTATTAGTTGCAAGGGATGAAGCGTCTAAGGACAAGAAATGGTGAGACCTACATGTATAGAATGATGATACTGTGTGATTTTGACGGCACAATTGTGGAATTTGATACGGTTGAATACATTCTTGATGAACTTGTTCCCCATAGCTGGAGGATATTCGATGAACAGTTGGAACGAGGCGAGATCACTCTCGCAGAATGCATGAGAAAAGAAGTTGCAATGATTAAGAAAACAAGGGATGAGACAATAGACTTGGTCAAAGACGTGAAGATAAGATCAGGGTTTAAAGATTTCGTCGACTACTGCAGACTTAACGATATTCCCATATCGATAGTTAGTGCAGGACTTGATTTCGTAATAAAACACATACTAAGAATCAACAATATTGCTGATATCCCCATTCATGCTCCAGTTGCAAGATGCTATGGAAAGAGAGGAATAGTCCTTTCCTTCAAACATCTTCCTGGAAATGGAGACTTTAAAGAAGGTATAGTCGAGAATTTCAAGGAGATTGCTATGAATGTTTCTTACATAGGAGACGGTATAGGAGATTACAATGCTGCAAAAACAGCAGATTTCGTATTTGCTATAAAAGGGGGTAAACTAGCAAGCTTCTGCAAGAAAGAAGGACTAAATCATATCGAAGTAAATGATTTTGACGATGTTATTAGCTATCTTATTGAATCGAATATCGAGTATTGAAATCCAACCTAACGGATTTTGCTAGCTAGTAGGCAACCTATAGTGATGCTCTATAAGGTGATGGTAGTGTTCAGGTGGCATAAGAGAACGAAATGCCCGTTCCACCACTTCACTTAGAGCAGGATGAATATGCATTCCGCTAATGATCGGTTTGGCGCTTTGCTCAGAAGTATACATCACGTTGATTACCTCCTGTATAAGGACAGAAGCTTGTGGTCCGATGATGTGAGCTCCCAAGATCTTCATGGTTTCTCTTTCAACAATGACCTTAGCAAAGTAGTCCTCCACACCCATAGCGTCTCCCTTACCAGTATCTTGATATCTATGAATCCCGATTAATATCTTGTCATCTCCGTATTTCTCTCTAGCCTCCTTCTCCCTTAGTCCCACGCTCGCAATTTCGGGATGCGTGAAAACAGCATGTGGTATAGCATGATAGTCCACCTTTAGCTTGCTTTTCAATATGGCATTGTAATAGACTAGCGTTGACTCGTAGTTTGCAACATGCTTGAAGAGATGTTTTCCATTAGCATCACCCAGTGCCCAGATGTTCGGTTGTGAAGTCTCCAGATGTTCGTTAACAACGATCCAACCGCCTTTATCTACCTCAATTCCACCCTTTTCCGGATGAAGTATGTCTGTGTTTGAGCCTCTTCCTGCGGCAACCAGTATTTCCTCTGCCTTTACTTCCACCTCTTCGTCATTACTCCTGTTTACCGCAATCAATTTCTTCTGATCTGTCGATAGTTTCTCTGCGCTACGAACCTCATGATTGGTAAGAATCCTCATGTGTTTTTGTAACTCCCTTTTTGCCAACGCCGAAACCTCTGGTTCCTCTTCTGGAAGGAATTGGGGATTTCTTCCAATAATAGTAACGTCCGATCCCATGGCTGAGAAGAAGTGACCATATTCTGCGGCTATGTATCCTCCACCGATGATAGCCACGCTTTTGGGCAACCGATCTATCTTGAGAATCGTATCACTGGTGTGATAGCCTACATCTTCAAGACCTTTTACAGGTGGGATCTTGGGTTTTGAGCCTGTTCCGAGGATAATGAACTTCGAAGTTATGGTCTCATTGGCCACCTTTAACATGTACGGAGCAACAAACTCAGCAGTATCGCGGTAGTAGTCTATGTTTTCGGAGTGAGAAAGACCCTCTCCTATCTGGGTTATATCGGGATAGATAATATTCCGCATCCTCTCCATGACCCTCTGAAAATCTATTTTCTCAATCCTGGCCTCTATGCCAAATTCCTCTGCTTTTTCTATGTTCCGCACCATATCGGCAGAGTATGTCAATATCTTGGTGGGTATGCAACCTCGAGTCAGACAGATTCCGCCCGGCTCATCCTTATCTATAACAGCAATCCTAAAATCCGGATTCTGTTGGATCATGGCATCTACAATGCTCATTGCAGATCCCGATCCTATTGCTATCAAATCATATTCCTTCAATTCAAACCATCCTCTATCAATTGATTAGGGAGAAAAGTGTGAAATCAAATAAATACTTTTCCGGCGACTACCAGCCGCATTATTAGTAAATTATATTAAAGAAAACATGATTCTGGTAGATGCAATAATAATCGGCGGGTACATATGTTGGTTTTAAAAACGCCCTTCATGGGAACCCTAGGAGGAGTTTCATCGGAACATCCAATGGCATCCATTGCAGGTATGAAAGTTCTCTCCAGTGGCGGTAATGCTATTGATGCAACTGTAGCCACAAGCTTGTCTCTAGCCGTCACCCAACCTCATTTAGGTTCTTTGGGTAGTGACTTTTTTGCACTAATCTACGAGTCATCAAGTGGTAAAATCCATTGCCTGAATGCGAGTGGTTGGAGTCCAAAAAGGCTTACGGTAGAGTATTTGGAGGAAAGAAGATTTAGAAACATACCAGTAGAATCTCCGCACTCTGTTGTTGTACCAGGTATGATCGATGGTCTGCGCGTAGTCCATGAGAAATTTGGGACGTCTGAGTTCAAAGGACTATTTGAATACCCAATTCTGCTGGCCGAAAAGGGATTTCCAGTTAGCCACGGGCTTTCGAGAGCCATAAAAGTCAATGCGTCCAAGCTAATGAGCAAAGCTGCTCAGGATCTCTTCTTCAGAGAGGGAAAACCTCTTGAACCAGGGGAGATCTTGATTCAGAAATCGTTGGCAAAGGCTTTTGAAAGTTTGGCGTCTAATCCACGCGGCTTTTACGATGAATGGATATCAAAAAGCTTATGTGACTTCATTAAAGCTAAGGGCGGAGTGCTGGAAGTCGATGATTTTGAGGATTTTGTTGCCGAGTGGGTTGATCCGTTGAAGGTCAAATACAGAGGTTTTGATGTTTATGAGATGCCGCCTAACACGCAAGGGGCTACAACTCTCCAGATTCTCAACATTCTAGAGAATTTCGACCTGGGAGATTTCAAACCTTTTGACGCCGATAGAGTTCACCTGTTTGTTGAGGCCGCTAAAAGAGCATATAAAGATAAGAATCGGTACTTGGCAGATCCTCGTTTCACTAAAATGCCTCTAGAAGAGATTTTGTCAAAAGATTATGCAAAGAAACTTGGAGAAACCATCGATTCGAACAGCGTGTCTGTAGAAGCTTCTCTGCAGCCTCTTGACACTACGAATTTTGCGGTAGTTGATAAATGGGGAAACGTCGTCTCAGGCATCCAAAGCATCTTTTATCATTTTGGATCGGGTTTGCTGGATCCTAATACAGGCATTGTCCTAAACTCAAGGGGATCTTATTTCAACTTCAAAGGTCCTAACAGGCTTGAGTCGAGGAAAAGACCCTTACACACGCTATCATCGGTTATTGCAGCATCAGATGAAGGCGAGGTGTGGTCCTTGGGGATGAGCGGAGGAGATTTCAGGCCACAACAGCACGTATTGTTATTGACGAACCTATTCGACTATGGTATGGGTCTCCAAGAAGCAGTTGAGGCGCCAAGGTTCCTCTGGACAGGAGGGAAAAACGTATTGGTGGAAAAGGGGTTCAAGAATTTGAAGAAACTAAAGGAAATTGGCCACGAGATATCATTCCGAGAATATCCAGGGAGAACGGGTGTAGCCCATTGCTGTGAGAAAAGGGGAAATGTCTCTATACTGTCAGCAGATATAAGAGGCGACGGGGTTTCAATTGGAGAGATATCTTAAGGTAAATCTTCGCAAACTTCCCATAAGTACTCCTTTTCTTTGGAATACGATCATGTAATGTCTCCAAAAGCATCAGCTAATAGGGACGTAAAGAAAGCTCGTAAACAGCCAGGTCGATTTTCTTTCCCCAAGGGGCATCAACTGCAATCTCCGTTCTAAATCTAAAATCATTCTTTTCATAGAATTTTCTGGCATGAGTTTCATTCTTTCCGACATTTGTAGTAATTGTATTTACCCCCTTTTTTCTACAATCATCAATGACTTTGTGCAACAGTTGGGTTCCAACCCCCTTTCCCTCATGTAGAGGAAAGACTACAATCCGATCAAGCTCGGTAACTTGATCATTTTGCTGGATTATCTGGGCAAAACCTATCATTTCATTGTCTTCAATTGCTACATAGAAAGTAGCTTTTCCCGAAGACATTGCCTTGAGTAGTTTTTCTTCTGCCAGAGCTTTCTTTACATATTCTTCGGGAATACCGAACTTGGCAATATTATCTTGGTAAACCTTGCTACTCTTATCCTCCAGGAACATGGAGAGCTTTCTGCTGAGATTTGTTATATCTCTCTTATCAGCTTTTTTGACGGAAATCACAAATCTTCACCTTCACGATTTGTCTCTACGTAGGCTTTACTCACTCGATTCTCTATCGCTTTTTGCGTATGCGTATATGCATGTTTTTTCCTACCGTTCTCCCAAGTTCGTATGCTTCCTGCAACTTTTCGTTACAAGTTAGAACATGTCTGTCGTTACGACTGTTCTGGTCCCAAGAGCAGTAGATGATGGTATGTAATTGAACTTCTTCATAATAGCTTTCTATTGCTCGTTTGAAGAATGAAACCAAGGTTTCGTAGTGATGCCAGCAGGTGATTATCACAACGAATGTTTTGTGTCCGAAGTATTTGTTGGAAGCGAGGGCTTCAAGTCGATCCAACACCGTCTTAAGTTGAGCAGTCATATAGCCCCAGATTATCGGTGTCGCAAAGACGATGATGTTTGCTTCAGCAAAAGCTGCGTAGATGGGGTGCATATCGTCTGAGATGATACAGTTGTGGGGCGCTAGTTCGATTCGTTCAGGTTTACTACAGGATCCACACATTTGGCATGGAGAGATGCCCAAATCATTTGAATAGAATTCTTTAATCTCATTGATTTCATTCGTTCTTAATCCCTGCAAGAAGTATTTGGTGAGGGTGGCTGAGTTGCCATCCTTTCTTGGACTTCCATAAAGAACGACTGTCTTCATATGGGAACACTCCCAAGATAGTTATAGCAGCTGATTTTTGCATTTGAGCTTTGTATTCGCAGGTGTGATTGGGAAGTGCGGGGGGTGGGATTCGAACCCACGAAGCCGTCCGCGGTTCTATTATTCCTCTACGGCACAGGATTCTGAGTCCTGCCCCTTAGACCTGACTCGGGTACCCCCGCAACACAGAAAATTAGTTTCTACTTTATACTAAAGCATTATGGTGCCTATCTATTAGAACATATGTTCTAATGAAATAACGTCTTGAAATATGATTCCTGGATTGTACCCGAAACGATATTTCATTGTATTTGGTCCCATATATATTCAAATAGAAGTTCGAATTTTCAAGTTTTTATGTCTTCTGTCGTGATAAAAGATTTGAATGACGCCGGAAAAGAAGGTCAGTACTTTGTTTCTACATGTTCGCATGTCAATGAATCAGATGAAATAGATTCCTGTGCGAAAAAACGTCTTACCTGGCTCAATAAGATGCATGAAAAAGGTTTGAGGGTTAAGGTGGCCTTTCTAGCTGGCGAACCGGCAGGCTTCCTTCACTTGATTCCAATTGAGCATTCGATTTGGGGACCGATTGGAAAAGATCTTATGGTTTTGCCTTGTATGTATGTTCTCGAAGAGCAGAAAACCAAGGGCTTGGGAAAGGCATTGCTGCAAGCAGCAGAAGAAGAAACCAAGAAACAGGGGAAGAAAGCCCTCGTTACCTATGGATATTATGGCGACTTCTGGTTTATGCCTGCCTCATTCTTCGAGAAGCACGGTTTTTCAGCTGTGGCACTCAGGAAAGTTGTCAGACAGGGGGAAAAGGACTTTTTGGACGAAGAGGTTATCCTATGGAAAGTCTTTGATGAAACAGCTGAGTCTCCCCAGTTTCTCACCCCCAGATTCGAGTTTAGACCGGTTGAGGGGAAGGTTGTGGTAGACCTCTTTTCGGATGTTTTCTGCAAAGAGATGGAAGCCCAGAGGGTGAGAGAAGTCGTAAAAGAGTTTGGCGATAAAGCGATTTTGAACGAGTATCCGGCGGAGAACCGGGGGATCCTTTTACAGTATCAGATATTCAGAGCAATATTCGTTAACGGGAAAGAAATCGGCTGGGGTTATGAGGCACCTAGAGAGGGTATCAGAAAGGCGATCAAGGAAGCTCTTAAAAGATTCAAAGACGAGTGATATAATATTATTGAAAAATGAATTCGCAGATTTCGGGAGGAATCTGTATGCCAGAACTACCTGATATTGTTCTTCTTGCACAAAGCATGAATCAGGCCCTCTTTGATCGGGTGATATTTGATTCCGTGATTCACCAACCAAAAGTGTTGAATACTTCTGTTCAGTCCTTTCGACGTGTTATCAAAGGACGTCCGTTTCAACGGATTTGGCAACGTGGGAAGTGGGTTCTTAGCGAACTGGAAAATAGCTGGATATTGGCCTTAAATCTCGGAATGGGAGGCGAGGTGCGTCTTCATCATCCGATTGAAGTCCACAATCCCGAAAAGGAACGTGTCGTTCTCTACTTGGAAGATGGTAATCAACTATGGGTGCATTTTTGGTGGTTTGGATATCTACATCTCATAAGACCAGGAAAACTATCACAACACCCCCAATTGGGCACCCTTGGACCCGAACCGCTCAGCGAAGAATTCACTCTAGAGAAGCTAGCCTCTATGTTGGAGGGGAAGCGAGGGCGTATAAAAAGTTACTTATTGGATCAACGGTTTATCGCAGGAATCGGCAATGTCTATGTCCAAGATATATTGTGGCATGCGGGGCTTCATCCCAATCGGAAATCAAACACGCTCAAGTCAGCGGATATCGAGAAGCTGCATGACGCAATTCAGCATGTATTGCAGGAGGGAATCCGTTGGGGCCCGGGTCCTGGCGAACAGGATGTATGGGGGAATCGAGGACTGTGGGGGAAACGAGAAGGATGGCCATATATTGGATACCGAACAGGTGAGGGATGTCCCACGTGTGGAACAACAATCGAGGAACTCAGAGTAGGGAGTACCACCAGTTACATTTGTCCGAAGTGTCAAGTCTAAAAACCTGAGGAAGTTATGGTTTGGAAATCGAGCTACGTTGCAGAAGAAAAATAAGTCGTTGCATTAACCCCTGAAAATCGAGTGTGTATTGGGTTTTGGTGCGGGGGGTGGGATTCGAACCCACGAAGACCTCGTCGGAGCCTAGGTTATCTAGCGCTTCTCTACGTCACAGGAGTTTTGCACTCCAACCGAGATGGCTGGAATACCTCAGTCCTGCCCCTTAGACCTGGCTCGGGTACCCCCGCAACAATTTTGAATTAATTATGAATATTCTTCAAATTTGACTTACTGTTATTCAACTGGAATAACTCTCAGCGCTTTCTCCTAAATATCTTTGTCAATAGGCAAATGGATAGCAAACTCACAAGAGTCATCGCCGCTACAAATGGACTTGAGCATATCGATTTTTTCTATTGGCTTTTCAAGGATGCCCTCCCAAAGCTGTTTATACCATCCAGCACCACAATAGCAAAAGGTTGGAGAGATGTTTTCGCCAGCCTTAAGAAGAGTTTTCATGATTGGACAGTGGCAATAACTGAGTCGCTTCTCTTCAGCATTCTTAGCTTCTTTGACTCCTTTCGGATTATAGGGGATTTTTGTTACATAGATGACATTTCCCTTTCTAACAGGGTATTCATACCACGAGAGACCATACCATGAGGTGTCCTCATTCATTATGGGAAAGAGAGCATCGATACTGCCCAATTCAAGGTATTTCTTTCTGAGAAACTTTATACGCTTCTTAGGAAAGCGATCAGGGCAGCTGCACATCATAATGTTCCTTCGCTCCTTTTCATCAACCATGGTATCAAGGCGTTCCATCATACCTTTAAACCATTGAGCCCTTTCTTTTGGGGAAGAATCGCCGGTCAGTTTTTCGCTTCCTTGCATCACCTTCTTTCGAATGGTTTTTCCAACAGTTCGATCGAGGTTTTCAGATAATGATTCCAACCAAGACACTAATGACACCTCTGAATACAACTTTTAGGGTCTTCAATTACTCGTAGAGTTTTTCAAAAGTCGTGATGATACTCTTATTATTTAAGATTAACCAATTATCGCCATGCGTTCGCCGAATTCTTGGTAATCCGTGGACGATGAAGTAAAATCTGGGCAATTCTGTTAGATATCTGAGCTTGCAGAACTCTTCTCTCGTAACACTTAGTTGGTTCGACTGTATCGAAAGCAGATTTTCTGCTCGGTCTCAAAATGTTTAATAATCATGATGATTTATCTCCTCCCAATTGGAAGGAGTCGTCTCACAATTTTAGATAGTAGGAAATATTTAAAACACAATGAAAAAAGATTGGGCGGTGTTTACAATTAAAGAAAAATCCATTAATGCACGAATACGCGGTGTATTTTCGACAGCTTTGTCAAAACTACTAGTTGACAACGGTTTTAGGGTCACTCAGAGCTCAAATGTAATATTGAAAAGGTTAGACTTGGAAGAAGAAGTCAAGCCCCCAGAGTTGGAAATCTGGGATCTTCAAAGCAAACAGGGCGTATTCTTAACCGGAAGCATAAACGCCGTTAGGAAAGTAGTCTCGATTTTAAAAGACGTATTCCTGGATGTCATAATACGTTCTTTTAGAGCCGAGATAAATGCGATCTACAAAGGAAAGGTCAAGGAAGTAGATTACGAAAGAATGACATCCTTCATAGATTTGGGTGATTTTTGTGGTCTTTTGCTAGAAAAGACACTGGAAGTTGGAAAGAGCCTTCTTGTTAAGATCATCAAACCAGAGAAAGGCAAAAGGGGGCCGATTGTATCGGATGAAGTATCAATTCCCGGGAAATTCGCGATCATAATTCCAAACGATACTGTTAAGATCAGCAGAAGAATTAGGGATGGATCATTAAGGAAAGCACTATATTCGCTTGGCAAGAATATCAAACCGGAGGGATGGGGAATATTATGGCGGACGGCAGCTGCATATCAGGATATTACAACACTTACGGAGGAGGTAAATGATCTAAAAGCGAATTTAAAGGATTTAATGCAGAAAGCTGAAGCCACAAAACCCCCAACCAAGCTTCTCGATGGATTAACAATTATTGAGATAGAGTTTCCGGCCATTTCCAAGAAAAAATTGGATGAGATTAGAGAAGAAATTTCAGCAACGATTACGAACCATCACAGGTACAAAGCTGCTGGTCTTGACTTCGCAATCGGTGTGGATTTGGCAGAAAAGCTTATTGAAGGAATTCCAAATGAGCGGAACCTGATTACAAAACAATTCAGTGAAATCTTTAGAACTAAATTGCCCAGAATAGGTGAAAAAGTAGCAATAGAACATGTTAAACTCGACGGGCGGGTCATTCATCTCTCACCAGGGTATGTAGTGGAGTGCGATGCAACACGAAGTAATTATCTACTGAGAAGATACTTCCGAGGCGGTGGAATTTACGATGGATTAGAAATACCTATCGAAGACGGGGATTACGGATTAACCGAAATCAGCGAGGGGGAGTGGACTTTTAGAACATCATATTTTTCTGCCGATAATGAGCTCAAAGGTGAGTATTATAACATCTCCACTCCAATTGAAATATATCCCGAGAGGATCAGATATGTTGATTTAGAGGTAGATCTGGTAAAATGGCCTGATGGTCAAGTGAAGATAGTGGATCTGGAGGAATTAAAGGAAGCTAGAGTTGCGGGTATTATCACAAAAGCTCTTGAGGATCAAGCTATTTCTCTTTTGGAAAATCTAAGAGATAGACTAGTGGCTTAAGAATAAAGACGAAATACATGCCATACGTATACTTCTGTGTATCATAAGGATCTATAAAAGGCATCAATTCTGGATTATGCTTCGCAAAGATTTAAGTACTCAGAAAAAAGACGAGTTGTCTGGTAGGTGACACAGATGTCATCATTCCCACCCCTCGAGCATATTGCCAAAAAAAGAAAGAAACTCGGACTAACGCAGAAGCAATTAGCTAAATTGGCAGGAATTAGTCAGTCTCTGATTGCAAAAATAGAATCAAAAAAGATCAGTCCGTCCTATGTAAAGGTTAAAGCAATCTTCGACGTGTTGGATAGTCTTGAGAGAAAGAATGATCTTCGTGCCGGAGGAATAATGAGCAGCAATGTTGTTAGTATCGATAAAGACGCCCCAGTTTCCAAAGCCATAGAGCTAATGCGAGAGCATGATTTTTCTCAGATTCCGGTTTTTGATGGAAAAAAGGTTGTGGGGAGTATCGAAGAGAAGACGATTCTAGATCAAATGACCAAAATGGAGAACCCAATGGATTTGGTGAACATACCTATCGAGAGGGTAATGGACGAATCATTTCCTCTTATTGAGGAGGGGACGCCATTATCGGTAATATTGGCTCTTTTCAAATACTATTCAGCAGTTCTAGTATCACGGAAAGGAAATATAATCGGAATAATAACTAAGGCAGATTTGTTTAAGACAGTCGCCTAAAAGATCCCGAGGAAATCAAAAGAGGAATGCTCGGAATATTGGCAATGGTAGCGCTACCAGCGATCCTAGTTTTGGCATTTAGGAGAGAGAAGAAGTCAATGAGGAGCAATATTGCCATAGCCAACTTAAGGGTGTGATTCTATGAAGGCCCCCAATCATCCTCAAGAGTCTAAGCTTCCTGTTCTAATCCTATCGATCCTTTTGGCGCTTGTCTTTACAGTGGCCCTGACTTTTGCTACAATAGAGATCCCCCGGATACTATCAATACTGTTGGCAGAGTGGGGGGGTCCAGATGTTAACCCAGGAACGCCCGCCGCGGATGAATTTATGAAAATAGCGAGACCGATAGGTTACGCCTGCCTTGCGATAGTCATATTATTGATAATAATCGGCTTCGTTGTCAAAAGAAAGAATCTGTCGACGTTGGGAGTTATATTTTTCTTCCTGCCAACTTTCGGATACTTTGCAGCTTCTATGTTCTTTCTTGCCGGC
>JBHLKK010000049.1:0-12556 GCA_048886745.1 Candidatus Hodarchaeota archaeon
GACAAAGAAGTAGTTCACCCAGGCATGCCCAAGAGGGTGACTGACGCCAAAATAGCCCTCCTAGATGCTCCACTTGAAGTCGAAAAAACAGAGTTTGACGCCAAAATCAACATAACAAAGGTCGAGCAAATGCAAGCTTTCCTTGAAGAGGAACAGAATATCTTGAAGGAAAGGGTGGATAAGATAAAGGCCAGCGGCGCTAACGTTGTACTGGGTCAAAAGGGAATCGATGACCTTGTTCAGCACTTTTTGGCTAGGGAAGGAATATTAGCCGTCCGCCGTGTAAAGAAGTCAGATCTGGAGAAGCTCGCCAGAGCCACTGGAGGAAAAATCATTACGAATATAGATGATATTTCACCTGAGGATCTCGGAGAGGCAGCTCTGGTCGAAGAACGAAAGATCTCAGATAACAACATGGTGTTCATTGAAGGGTGCAAGAATCCCAAATCAGTAAGCATACTGATTCGCGGAGGAACAGAACTAATAGTTGAAGAGGCCGACAGAGCACTTCATGATGCGCTGTGTGTGGTAAGAAACCTGATCCATGAGTCAAGGATTGTGGCTGGTGGCGGCGCATCTGAGATCGAGGTTGCAAAGGTTATAAGAGATTACGCAGAGAGCTTTAGTGGAAGAGAGCAGCTAGCGGTAATCAAGTTCGCAGAAGCCATTGAAACCATTCCAAGGACACTTGCAGAGAATGCTGGACTTGATCCAATAGACATCTTAGTAGAACTGAGAGCCAAACACGAAAAAGGCGAAAAATGGGTAGGCGTGGACGTATACGACGGCGGAGTCAGAGACATGAGCAAACTTGACATTTGGGAATCTGTGGCTGTCAAGAAACAAGCAATTAAATCAGCTGGCGAAGCAGCAGAGATGATTCTGAGAATTGATGACGTAATAGCATCAACCAAGGAAAAAATGGGAGGGCCACCCGGAGCTGAAGGTGTTGGGGGACCGGAAGAAGAGTACTAAAACAGAAAAAAAGAGCACCAAACCTAAGAAAGCCTCTAAGAAGCGCATTAGCCCCAAGAAGAGAAGCCCTAAAAAGGCAAAGAAAAGAACAAAACCCACTGAGGAGATAGAAATAGAGATTGGTCCACCCGTCTTAACTCGGTATGAAAAGAGTCGAATAATAGGAGCCAGGGCGATCCAAATTGCCATGGGGGCTCCAATTATTCTCAACATCACCCAAGGGAAACTAGATTCTATTAAGGTAGCTGAGGAGGAATTGAGTGCCGGTATCTTGCCAATAATGGTGAGAAGAAGACTACCGTCAGGTGAGTCTCAAAGCATACCACTCAAAACGCTTCTCAAAGCTATGAAACATTAACATCTTCTTTTTTTGAGATTCTTTTTCAAAATAACTTGCGTATAGATCGGAGTTTCTTTTTTGCCCCTTGTGTTTCAATGCTGAATCCAGGAAAGGGACGATGAGTCGTGCTTAGAACTAGATACCTTTTTCCTAGGGCTAGGATGACTTTTCTACAGACGTCGCCGAATTCCTCCACAGATACTGCCGGATCGTATAACAATTCAATTGGAATCCCTGTAAAAAAAACAGATTCAGGAAGGATATCTCTGGCTTCCTTAAGGCTTCTTACCCAATTCTGAGTATCTTTCCGGGTAATCCTGGACACCAAATCCAATGGATGAAATCCGGCATAATAATCACTTAATCTTTCTGCAATGTTGAGATTGAAGATATTTCCATCGCAGTGTATTATACTATGTTTTCTCACCTTATGAATGAGACTCGCAAGAATCTCATGGTTTGGCAGGTAAACCTTCTCCATAAAGTTTCTAGGATAAAGCAATCTGTGATAATCAGCCGCGTCGTCTGCAATTCGAATCGCATCAACTTCTTTTAGGCTTCCAATGCCTCTAATGCATTCTATGATGTATGTGGAAATTCTCTTATGTAATATGGCAGCCAACTCAAGATTCAGAAAAGAAAGCATGGAGAAGTTGAAATTATGTTGAACCTGACCTAGATGTCTTGCTCGGTTATCTTGGCCTGAGGCACAGAATGCTTCAGCTGTCTCAGTAGGACCCAATATCTTGCAGATAATGAATCGGTTGCCAAATCGCTTCACGGTATCAGCGATTTGCTCTATCAGCGTCTTGACTATTTCTTTTGATTCAGGCCAATCGTATTTATGTATGTCGAATTCTTTTACCCATTCTCGAAGAGATCTCTCAGTCCTTTTAAACGGACCACCATCTTGATAGAACCTGCGAAAGCGTGAAATCCTACACGATACATTGACTGTATCGCCATATTGTGCTTCAATTTCGGGATCCCCTAACTCGATGTTCAAGGGGATTTCATCCGGAACTCTCCCATTGAAGACTCCTTTAATTGATTCCTTCTTTTCTCTTTTCTTTTGGGACATTTCTGAAGACATCTAAAAATGCCAGAAGATTTAACATTATTGGTGGGAGCCTCTCTTGAATGTACCCTGGAGCTAAAGAAACCTATGAAATGATCGAAAATCTCCAATCAGAAAAGTCAAGAAGAAAGAACCACACAAATCGTAAGAAACCATTATATAATGGACCTAAGACTAGTAATTCCTTGTCACTGTATGGAATCCAAAGCTAGAAATAACATTGAAAACCTTAAAGTACACATTTGTGGAGCTCCTGACGAGCAACACCAAAGGAATAAAAGCTTGAAGTGGAAGAGGGAAAGATGCTCTTACCGTGGTACATGGGACTGGCAGTTTCATTAATGTCCATAGGAATAGGGTGCATATCAACCATGATAGGCATAGGAGGAGGTTCTCTCTTAATCCCAGTCCTTGTCATGATATTTGGAGTTGACATTCACACGGCAGTGGCAGTCAGTATGTTTATGATAGTCTTCTCCAAGATCTCGGGTACTATTGCCTACGGAAGGAAAAATGTTGTGGATTACAGAGTAGGACTTACATTTGGACTGACAACTGCTATCGGAGCATTCTTGGGAGCCTTGTTTTCCGCTCAAATAGAATCACTGGAACTCCAGGCAATCTTTGGAGCAGTTCTTGCGGCTACAAGCTTGATCATGATAATACGGGCAAATAGTGGAGAAAAGGAAGCTGGAGAGTGTGAGCCAAAGAGGTTTAGCTGGAAACGAGAAATTGTTGACACAGATGGAAAAAGCCATCAATATATAGTGCAAATAATTCCTAGTCTTGTAGCAGGATTTTTCGCAGGACTTATCGGTGGGTTACTCGGCCTTGGCGGTGGAACCATACTTGTCCCTGTCATGGTTTTCATTTGTGGAATGCCCATGCACATTGCTGTAGCAACATCAACATTCACAATTGTAATAGTCGGAGCATCGGGAACAATAGGACATATCATCTTTGGCAGTCTAGATATTGTGCTGGGCGTCATTGTTATCGTTGGAAGCATTATCGGATCATATTTAGCCCCACGTATAGCGCTAAGCATTTCACCCAAGAAACTTAAGATTATCTTTGGTGTCTTCTTGCTTCTCGTGGCAATCGGAATGATGTGGCCATGGGTAGGTCAGTTTCTTCCGACATAGAAAGGCAAGACACTCAAGAGCAGACATCGACCCGATTGCGGTTAGGATGTAATGGTCTCAATGTTTGCATGTCTTTCTTTTATTGCATCTTCCGATATTTTTAATTTCTCAATTAAGGCGGCGATTATTCCTTCAAGGAATAGCATAACCGTAAGCTCGAACATCGAGCCAAGAGGGCTTAGAGGCGCATGGAGACCAGTAATTTGCCTCGCGTCCCACTTGAATTTCGCCTTTGATTCATTTGTCAGTTCCTTGGTCCTGCCTCTTACAACAACAACAATATCGCTTATCTTCGCAAGGGGCGATTCCTCTTCACTGGTTACCCCAATAACTCGAGTTCCAATCTTGCTGGCTAGCGCTGCTGTGTCAACTGTAAAATCCGTTTTGCCGGAACCGGATATCGCCACCACACAATCTCGTTTTGATGCCGAAGGTACTATGGTTTCACCAAGAACAACCACGTCAAAACCTAGATGATATAGACGCATGGCAAACGCCTTTCCAACAAGGCCGGATCGGCCTGTTCCTGCCACGAAAATCTTTCCATCCTTAGCTTTTGTATAGATTATCTCGTTTACCATTTCCTCGATCTGCTTGATATTGGCCAAACTGATATTTTCGTCCATTTTCTTGATTATAGACTTCATGGACTTCTTAGCAGAGCTCATCAAATCACCTCTACGAGACCACGCAAAAAGGGTTAGGCCGTCTATTTGGGACAATCCTTTGGGAATAATTCATTAAAGTCCTATAAAAGTTTAGTTTTACAGCCTTAAAACTCCTTGATGTAAAAAGAACATTCAAAAAAATGGGCGAGTAGAAAAAGCGGGAAGATTGGTTTCTTATGATGTCTTTCGTGATTTTACTTCCGTTACCCTTCCATCAACTATGTTGAAGGCTCTATCTGAGTATTCCAATAAGGTTTGATCGTGGGTTACAACTATCACAGTTGTGCCTTGCTCTTTATTGATTCTTCTGAGGAGTTTCATGATTTCTTGACCCGTCTTTGTATCAAGATTTCCCGTTGGTTCATCGGCAAATAGCACGGTGGGATCATTGACCAATGCACGGGCAATTGCTGCCCTTTGTTGCTCGCCTCCGGAAAGCTGTTTTGGCCTATGATCCTTTCGTTCAAGTAGATCGACTTCCCTTAGCAAGGCCAAGGCCTTATTTTCGATTTCTTTTGCTTTCATATCGGAGGGCCAAAGTGGAGATTCAACGTTTTCTATTGTAGTCATATCAGGAACCAGATTGAAATCCTGAAAGACGAAACCGACTTTTTCTCGTCTGATTTTGGGGAAAAGCCTTTCATCCAAAACACTTGTATCCGTACCATCTAATATGACACGTCCAACAGAAGGTTGATCCAACCCACTCAGCACATTTAATAGAGTTGTTTTTCCGCTTCCGCTGGGTCCGAAAATACATACGAGCTCGCCCTTTTTGATTTCGAGATTCACTGCTCTGAGGGCTTGTACGACTTCTCTTCCACGTTTATACTCTTTTGAGGCACCTTGTACAACAATTATTGAATCTTCTTTGGACATTCTTTCACCTCTAATATTCTATGCTTTGAGTGCCACCATGGGCCTGACTTGAAGAGTCCTCCAGTGAGCAATAACAATTCCAGGTAGTTGAGCCACAATTACTATCATGAATGTGAGAGCTAGAGACAAGCCTGAGAAGACAAACTCACTTTGAGTAGCAGTAGGCACAATGTACCAAGTTAACCCTAGAATGTGAATGTCAATTTCCAGCGTTATGACAAATCCCAAAAGAGAGACCAAGAGGAGTTCACCAATCATTAATAGTCGGATGTTGTCATTTCCCCACCCGATACATTTTAGAGTGGCTATCTGAGTTTTTCTAAATTGACTTAGCACAAATCCATACAGAACCGCCACCATAAGTCCACCAAGGATGCCCATAGTAGCGAGGACAGCTTCTCCTAGATGTATTGAAAATGCAACCCACCAAGAGAGAACACAATATATTCCGATGGCAGAAAAGAATCTCCTTTTGGATCTAGTAGTCATCGTTAGAGCCTTTCTGAATATTCTCAGATTTCCCATTATTCTGCCTCCTAATTATTAAGTAAAAATGTCTTTATCTTGTGTAATAAATCTTTTCTATACTGCCTTGGAATTTTACTGGAAAGACTTTATTAATGAGAATTGGAACTACTTGACTAAAAGAGATTCAAACTCGATAATAGAGGTAAGAAACATGGCTGATAGACCTTTGGTGAATAAGGAATCTGATATGGGAGTTCAAACAAAACTAAAAATTCTACATGATGCGCTTTTTTTGATTCAAACAGAAGCCATTGCAGAGGTTGTCAAGAAACTCGGGGGAGAAGCCACTGATCTGCTATCTGAACAGAGAGAAAGATCTATGGCTGCATTAATGTCTCAGATTACCAATACTCTGCGGATTGTTGGAAAGGGAATAGATGTTGCAGAAGAATTCTATCGAACTAGTCTACCGGTTCTTGGTTTCGATTTTGATCTGAAGAGGTTTGGAGAAGGAAATCTGACACTCAAGGTTGTGGAATGCCCCGCGTTTGAAAGAGGAAAACAATTTTCAGAGGTTCCTCTATGCAACTTCATATGTATTCCGGCTTCGAATCAAATAACAAAGACACTAGCTCCAAATCATCAAATTGAACTTGCCCACAGCATGTGGGAGGGTGCAGAATTTTGTAGAATTGATGTCAAAGAACCTCCCAAGCTCATGGGAATCCCGGAAGCGTTAGATATTATTTTAAATCTGGAGCCCTTCAATTGCCCAACGCATGGACCTGACTATCCTTGCGTATTTAGTGACGAAATATGTGAACACTCACAGTATCAGGAGTTCAGAGTTACGGATGGAATCGCCAGAAAAACCATCAGTTCATCCGTGCTATCACTCACCTTTCCAGTAAAGGATGAGTTTGACCTCTATGTTCTAAACAAGCTTACAAGGCAACTGGGCGAAAAGGGAGTCTTCGCAGTCTTAGAGAAGGCTGAACCTGGCTACAACCTTTCTCTGTTCTTTATGTCTGAGACGGGGTTAAAAAAGGAACGGATCAAAACAACAATTCTCAATATGCTTGATAATCTTAAGTCCTTCCTGTCAGAAGCCAGAGTCACGATACACAGTTGGATAGATAAAAAGCGAGCTGCATTTAAGATAGAGCCTGAAGAGAAACCAGAACCCTTGAGAGAGGTGGCAAAAGTTGTGGTCTGTCCGCATTGCAGCAATAGAATACAATTCACAATTGACAAATCTAACATAGAAAAAGCTGAGAAATTCCCAGTGCCTGTAGTGCTGAAACATGAAGATCATACATTTACAATATATCTGGATTCCAATCTGTTGATATCAGAAATTAGAAAAGAAGCTCCTCCGAGAATTGATTAGAATCTTCTGTTTTCAAGCGATTTTGCCGCCACCTGCGGGGAATCTGGACTGGTCTTTAAGATCCGCTATATAATGTTATAAGCTTTGGAGAAATCATTGGAATCTGGGTTCTAAATTCTGCCTGATCCCGCAAGCATTGTAACTGGAACCCCGGTACACTGAACGAAGGAATTCTTTGGAGTATGATCCTTTTTGTTTTTGCATCAAATACTGAGCTCCTCAATCAATTGATGAGTGGCTTCCATCATCGTCTTAAGCTTCAATTCCGCAGTATCACAATTCAGCAATGTTAGGCCGCAATCAGGATGGATCCACATGTTCTCCAATCCCACCAGTTTAGCTGCCTTTCTCAGTAGATTCAACACTTCTTCATGTGTCTCGATTTGCTCTGCGTTCGTCTTTACACAACCAACCCCGAGTTTCTTGTTATTATTTTCCAATTTACTCCGAGAGATAACTTCAAGATTCTGGGGAGACGCAGCAAATTCGTGGCTAAGCACATCCACTCCATCAAAATCGAGCAAATGATCGAACACCTTGCGTATATCCCCACAAGCATGAAGGGAAACTGGAACTTGGACACCCTCAATAATGAGTTCGATGCATTCCTTTGCAAGATCCATAGGGACTCCCACAGAATAGAAGGGCTCATCTATCTGAATCGAGTCCGCCCCTGCTTCTATCAGCATTTTGACCTCCGCACCTAGGGCTTCAGCCGTATCCCGATATAGCCTCCTATCAAATATGCTATCATAAGGAGAAGTCTTGCTAATCTTGCATGAGGAAATAAGAGTTATGGGTCCAGTGACTATGCCCTTCACCTTTGCTCTTTCCCCAACGTACTGCTTGACCCATAGAAGATCCTTCGCAATTATCGAGTTGTTTATCTTTGGAGAGATTTTGCCAGCAATTACTGATTCATGTCCTACTATCTTGAAACCAGGAGTATCTCGGGTAAAGTATTTTATCATATCATACCTTACCTGTCCATCGCTAATCAGATCTATTCCTGCTCTGAGCTGGGCATCTACAGCTCCCTTGATCGCATCCAGACCTTTTGTGTTGCATGGAGGATAGCTCCCGATAACCGTAGTTAGTATTTTCATATTAAAGCCTCCTAAACAAAACTCGTTAGGGCAAAATAAGACTTTTGCCTTAATATTATTCCTGAAAAGATTATTCTAAGAGGAATCTAGAAGAGAGGTTTTGAATCGGAATAAAATGGGGAAGAGAGAATCAAACTATCGATCCTGACGTGATTCTGCAAATTCATTTATTGCCACATTGATCTCCTTCTGCAGTTTGTGAGATTTTGAAGATAGCGAATCCCTGCGTTTTTCGAGTTTTTCGAGAGTATCCTCCTGTTCGGATAGCTTTGAGACGTACTTTGTTCTTAGCTCATCTTCTTGTCTCGTTTTACCCAATGCCTTAATGTTGTCTCTCAGCCTAGGTTGATCTTCAAAGATCTTCTTCAGCTCATCATTAAGCTTCGCTATTTCTGCTTCAACACTCGCTTTTTCTTCGGAAAGCTTCACTATTCTGCTGAGATATTCAGATTCCTCTTGCGAAATCAGCTTGTTTCTCATATAAAACTCAAGAACAGCAGACGTAATTCCAACAACTGAGAGACTTGAGGAAATCAGTCTTCTCAATTTCACGGCGAACTTCTTTGCTTCTTTAGGACCAACCGGTATTCTCCATCGATAGTAGCTTGCTGTCTCTTCGATTGGTTTGTCCATGTCAATGGGCTCAAATCCATGCTGTTTTTCGTGTTCAATTATTATCTCCTTCTTTTCTTCGATCTTGTTCTTGATATTGTAGGTGGCTTCGCGAATTCGGTAATAGAGAGTCTCAACAACAGGTCCTTTTACAATAACCTTATGAATAATTTCATCTTTCATTCTATCCTCTCGAGCTACCGTTGTTTCTAAATCGACAGCATAGGGCAATAGACGTTTTTCACCTTCTGCCATAAATGGTAACATGCATTCACCTGCGTAAACTCCACCGTCATAGACAGTAACCGGACCACTCTCCAAAGTCAAAGCAGAATTGTTGGTCAGTTCAAGACACATAATTGGATTGCCACGTCTTGCTCGTTCTTGATAGACAAGGACTTTCTTTCCGTCCACATCGCTAGTCAAAATGGGAACGAGAGCAGATTGATTTCTTTTTACGGTGACGGGCACAGTTACATTGTATACCAAGAATTCTCCGGCTTCCTTAGCCTCCGCAATGGTTTCAATAGTATCAACTGCGCGATCCATTCTTGGCTCCATAGCACCGCGATATGCTCTGGCCTTCTTCGCCAGACCAGGACCCGCTGCAGGAACAGGTCTATCAGCTAGTGCCAACGCCTTCATCTTGTCTCGTTCCGCCTCCCCAACCCCTTCTTCAAGTTCCACTGGAGCGATTCCTAATCTTTCCTCAACTTCTACCTCTGGCCTAGTAATATATCTCGGCGTGTACACATCATGACGGAACGATATCGGCAAGCCTGCAACCAGTGAAAGACCAACGCCTTCCCAGTCTTCATCTAGAATATTGTCTACGATGGCCCATCCTTGAAGAACTGTTCGATCTTCAAAGATTATTAGCCGATAGCTCGTCTTCCAAACCGGAACCTCAACCATATAGGATATTACCACATCCCTTTTTCCTTCTCCCTCAAAGAGAACAGTAACGGACTTCAGTTCTTCTTTTTTGGAGTCAGAGATAACGTCTGCAAAATAAGTTAAATCGCGTTTTACGTCCTCATCCAAAACTGTAAGGCTCTTGATATCGGAAAGCTTTATCGTGATTATCGAGTCATCCTTTAAAAGAACCAACTGATCAATCTCTCTTTTCACATTGTCCTCAACTTCTAAAGTAGTCTCGATGCCCAGTACTCTTCCTTGGATTTTCTCTCCATTTAGAGAGATTTCAACTCTAATACCGGTGATTTGCTTTATCAGTTCAGTCAGAGAGCCTGTTTTAGGTACATTGACTGCAATGTTTTCAAGTAATTTGGAGATTGTAGGAGCTGCCTCATAAGAAACAGTGGATACCCTTCCACCACCCAAATCCATCACAGAAAGGCTTTTTAGAACGTCGCTCATTTCGGCTTTCTTGAACTTGAGTTTCAGGTTCGTCGTTCCGCTGATTTTTCCTCGTCTTTCGAAGTATCCAACACCGTGTTTGTATAGAACTACTCTTTGTATTTGGATCATTACAAATTCACCAAAACTAGTATGAGATACCGTCTTATAAAACTGCCCCAATCCTGAATGACATAGGATTGGATTGCTTCTGAAAACCAATTCGCAGGTGAACTAGTCCACCCTCTCGGATGGAGTCTTCTTGCGGAGAGAGATAAAAAAGCTTGATGTGCTACTTCTCAGCAGACTGTCTTACTTTGGAAGCAATGTGCCTTAGCTCTTCAAAGATTCCCTTTATCTTGAGTCCTATTGTCCGGGCACCCTTGTATTGAAGAAGAATAACCATCATGCCATCATAATCTGCGTTGAGAACCTTTAATAGACGAGTAAAGAATTCGCTGTCATCAGATACTACATTTTCCAGATACTCTTGATTCTTCCGAACTACCTCCATAAGCTCATTGACAGTCTTAAGGCCCATTGCAGCGTTTTTATACTTCATCTTCTCTTCAAGTCCTCGGGGGTAGGAAAGAACAGATCCCATCATAAGGCGAGAAAGACCTATTCTGCTTACTGAATCAAGAATGCCTAGAATATCATCAAGTATTCTGGCTGCTTGTTCCAAATTTTTTAATATTAGGTCAGTTTTATCCTCATCAAGAGCAGAATTGTCACTCTCCATAAGATCAGCACCTGAGAATTCTAGAACTAAATACCATTAAAAGATTTGTCATACCAAGAATTAAAAAAATAGAGGAAAGTATGTTTCAGCTATTTTATTTTTCCTCGCATGAGAGCTGAGCCAAGAGCATACCCTATCAGTAGGAATATTGGTATGCCGACACCAAGACCGAGAATCATACCCTGAGTATAGAAGTCGTTTGCTGCGTTTCTGGTGTTAACAACAGTTACACTTATTGAATCAGAGCCTAGCAAATTGTTATCATCAACGTTGACTTCAATGGCCAGATCTCCATCGCCAATCGTGGTTGTATCGAAGGTGAAAGTGTTGGTACCGCCTGTGAAATTGAGTTCGCCAAGCACCAGTTCAGTCTCTACACCACCTATGGATATAGAAACTGCTGTTGGATTGGCTTCGTTTATCGTGAAGTCAATTGATATCTCTCCGGTTACCTCTGATCCATCCGCAGGCGAAGTTATGGAAACAACAGGATATGTATTGTCAGCCAAGAAATCTCCTTCGACAAGCAGTTCATGGCCCAAGGTGTCGTTTACAAAGTATTCAACAGTCCACGTTCCATCTGGCCATTCAGCAGTGTCAATTGTGTTCATGAAGCCTACGGCATCCAGATACCATACACCGCTTGGGAGCCAGAAGTCTGAGTAAAGGTATGCTATGCTTGCGTTGGGTCCTATCAATGTTGTGGCGTTGGGTGTAATTAATGTCATGTTGCACCAAGATATGTTTGAGAAACCAGGCGCCGATGTATCGACGAATATATACGAATCTAGACCCTGGTCATCAATTAGTGAACCCAGCACGATTTCAAACAGTACGTTAACAACACCTTCCACGGCATCTTCGCTTTCAGTGGAGACTAACGGCATAGCGAAGTAGACATTAGCATCAGTCAAAGTGTAATAGTTATTGGCAACCTTAAGTATCGCTGTATAGTTACCAACTATGGATACTCCATAATTGTCATCTTCAGTTGTGTTATCCCAGACTATTACTTCAAGAGTATAATCCCCATCAGTTATGTCGTCTCCTATGGTTTGAACGATGTGTGATCCATAGCCCGGCCACTCGTACCAGAAGTAGTCTTCATCAATTATGTTTGTTGTGTTTGTCAGAAGAACAGTTACATTGATCCAGTCGCAGCCGGCTGGCTCGACTTCCCAATCTATGTAAAATGTCCCACGCACATATTTGTCTGAATCAGATACATCCATAGGATCCACAGTAACACTCGGATCTGTACAGGGAACGGTATCTGAGTAATAGACTGTAACGTTACTAGAATCATATGTTGAAGCGTTGGTAAGCTCCATGTGGAACTGTAGTTCGAAAGAGAATCCTACATCATCCGCGGTGGTTACAGCGAGAACGGATTCATTTAAGTACCAATCATATGTACCTGACGCATCGGGGGCTCCGCTTGCTGTGCTGTTATGTACCACATCGGTTTCAGTTGGGCCTGTTTGAGGATATATTGAAATGTTTATGTACTGTATCAATGGTGCAAACCCTGTAGGCGACATATTCCATGGGAGTTCAACTATGTCAGTGTAGACCCACGTTCCATTTGATTTTTCCACGTATGGGTCTGCGTCCCACACGCCATTAGTGGTTGTGTGTGTTATTGCAAGTGACTGGGCTCTGACTGGTACGATAGGAATCGCTAAAGGTATGGCAAATACGAGGAGCAATGCTGCGAGCAATATTGCTTTCCTTTTCATTGTTTTTCCTCCTCAACTGGAAAATTCCTAGAAAGTTTTCCTCTACCCTTATTTT
>JBHLKK010000050.1:0-12061 GCA_048886745.1 Candidatus Hodarchaeota archaeon
TCCTTTGGTGGTATGGTTCTTTCGACACGTTCCTTTTCAGGAGAGTAAATAATGGAGTTACCAAATTCCGCGATATTTGCAAAAAAGCTGTAGGCGTAAATTGATCTGCGAGCGTCGAAGTGAGCGGCTTTGAAATCAGCTGTTACCGGTGTAAAAGACGGGTTGATAAGGATATCGATTAGTAGTGGAGCGTCGTCAATGAATTCTTTTTCTTCTTACAGTTTTTCCGCTAATTTGAATGCGTTTTCGAACTCCCCGCTTTCCAGTAATTGTCTAGCCCGGGATAATTCTTTATGGGGTGAATCTTTCAACTTCTTTGCTTCCTTTCATTTCCGTAAATGAACTAACCACTATCACAGAAATTGGCAAGTTCTCTAAGATTGCGATCTACCTGAGAATAAACTTCTGAATATTCTTCTTTTGTAAACACTCTAAGGGCTTCTTCATAGGCTTTTCGTGCTCTGGCACAGTTCTCAATCCTATCTTTCACCTCAGCAAGCACCCTGTATGCCTTCCCGAGACTGTTCTGCGTTTTTGCATAATCCGTCGGAAAGCTTTCGAAAGTAAGTTTTCTGAGAGCTTGATCATAGGCCTCAAGCGCTCTGCCACAGTTCCTGGCCCTATCCTCTACCTCAGCAAGAATCCTGTATGCATCTCCTAGGATGCGGTGGGTGATAGGAAATTCCCACAGCTCGTCTTTAAAATCAACGTCTTTGATAGCTTCTTCACAGGCCCCGATCGCTCTGCTACAATTCTCAGTCCTATCTTCCACCTCAGCAAGTAGTGTGTACGCAATCGCGAGATGTTGCTGAATAACAGGATATTGGCGGTTTTCAGGTTTAACGATTTTGAGAGCCTCTTCACAAGCTTCGATCGCTCTATTACAGTTCCCAGTCCTATCCTCCACCTCAGCAAGGTGTGCAAAAGCGTAAGCGAGATTGAGCTGCACATGAACATACCAATATGGATCGTTTTCAGGACTAAAGACTCTGAGGGCTCTTTCGCAGGATTTGATCGCTAAGCTGCAATTCTTAATCCTATCTTTTACCACACCAAGAAAGGCGCATGTTTTGCCAAAAGACAATTGTGCCCTTCCATATTCTCTTGAAGACTCTTCAAGTGTATACACTTTAAGGGCCTCTTCAAAGGCCTTAAGTGATCTACTCAAATTCTCAACGTAATCTTCTGCAACGGCAAGTGCTCTGTATCCAATTCCAAGATTATAATGTGTCTTTGCATACTCCGATGGAAAGCTTTGAAGAGTATAAACTCTAAGGGCCTCTTCGCTGGCTTCGATTGCTCTGTTGGCGTTCTCAATCCAATCTTCCACAGCCACAGTTAATCTGTACACTTCTCCGATATTGTTCTGTATCTCTGCATATTTCGTTGGAGAACTTTCAAGAGTATACACTCTGAGAGCTTCCTTATAGGCCTTGATTGCTCCCTCACTGATCTCCTTGTAAATTGCGTAGCCTGCGGTGTAGTATAAACCCTGTAAATAGGCATCTCCAATCTTTTTCTGAGTATCAGCATATAATACTGGCTTATTATGAACTGAGGTTGATTCCAATATCTCTCGATAGATGTTGATTGCCGAGTTAAGATGATCCATAATTTCTGTGGCATCCAACATCTCCCTGGCCTTGGATACATATGTTGCTGCAATCATACTGTAAATGTCGGCTGGCACCTGAAATTTGTATTTCTGTCCTATCGATCTCAGCTGGCTATATGCTCTTTCAAGCTCTTTAGTATCAAATTCTGAAGCGTCTGCATAGTAATACTTTATAATATCCATCAATGGTTGCAAAAACTCTTGGAGAGAGGAAGATGGCAGATCGGAGGGCATGTTCCTTGTTTTCACCTTTCTTGTTTCTTCAAATATTTGATTCTTATACTTCTCAAGCTCATTTGCCAGTATGACTGAAGGATGGTCGGGTTCGGTCTCCTTGGCTGTCCAATCAATGTACCCTATATGCTTGCCAGCGAAGTCTGAGAAATGATATGTAACGTCAATCGGCGGACCTTTTAATCGATTCTTAAAGGTATCTTCCCTCAGTCCTGAATCTTCAGTTGATTTATACAGAGTTTTCAAACTTATGTATGCACCTTTCGACTGGAGTATGATTGTGGGCTTTTTCTTTCCCTTTAAGAAACCAAACTCAAACAAAACGTTAGGTCTGAAGCCGTCAAGTATTACAATTCCGAGTACACAGTCTTCAATCATTTCTTCTAACTTGTTAAGATAATCCTCTCCGCTTCTGATCTCAGATCCTAATCGCTGCGGCCTGAAGCCTTTATCTCTTAATAAACTCTCAATTTGTGATAGAAGGGGATAAATATATTCAACATGTCGTTTCTCAGAATACATAATTACACAAGATAACTCCCCCTCAACAGTGATTTCTGTTTCAATGTCTACCCTACTTCTGCTGCTAGACATTTTCTTCTCCCCTTGCATGTCTCTTGTTGACACATCTAATGGTTTTTTTAGTATAATTAGTTTTCAGATGATTGCCTTTTCATAATTGCTTAATTAGAACATATGCTCTGACAGGAAATCCAATTATTAATACACCAGTAGAACAAATGAATTATAGCCGACATTTTAATCGAAAATTATAAAACAGAGATAGTAAAAGAGAGTCTCAATTGCAAAAACCTCGAGAATCGTGGTTTTTGTAGAATCTAGGGGGAGGGCAAAATCGGGGAAGAATCTCAAACAGCCCAAGAATCTCCTGTTGTAAAGGAGTTCTCTGGTTTCTATTTGACCAAAGCAATTGAGAGTCTTACCAAGGGAAGCAGATTAGGATATCTTGTCATCTCGATAATCATCACAGCAGTTCCCGCACTCGTGTTCTATATACTGGGCTTAGAACCATACTTGTATTCCAGCCTCTTGGTCTATGGCTTTCTTTTCTTCTTTCTGATAAACACACGCTGGGGCAGCAAAGTTCTAATCAAAACAAGAGATATGCTCATCGAAAAAGCTGAGCCTACCAGCAAGAAAGAGGTTGCTGATCGCATAAACAGGTTAGCTACACGATACATCTTCAATCCAGTACCGCATCTCTTCTTTGGATTAGCTGTCATAGCGGCTGGATTTATCATTACATATAGTATGGGCCACTTGGAATGGTTTCTGGCACCTTCTGCGATACTCTTTGGTCTAATGATGGGGGTGGGGGGCTGGCTTTACGTCTGGATAATATACAGCTTCAATGTCGTGGCTTCTGAATTTGTTGGGACCCGATGCCTCGTTAAGGCACTCGACCCCGACAGGATGGGGGGCTATAAATTTGTAGCCGATGCGATGGTCAGTTTCATAGCCCTTGTTTCCGTTTTGGTGGGTTTTGTTGTAGCTGTTCTGATGGCGTTTGCGGTGCAAATAGTCGAGGCACTGAACATTTCTCTGCTTTTGGTTAGTCTTGGTCTTGGAGTGATTTTGGGAGGTTATGTATTCATAATCGCAAAAATGCACAAGGTGTTTGTCGAAGAGAAGAGGAAGGTCTCAGAGGATATGTCGCAAGTTTTGGCAAGTGCAGAGAGAATAATAGGTTCGGTTGCAAAGAATATAGAGTCATCTGATCAGTGGGAACAAGTTGTCGAGCAAATAAGGCCTTATTCCATGCCTATTCTATCACTAAAAGTAATCATTGATGAAGTTAGACTTATGCGTGATTGGCCCATTGATATCCCAATAATCTTGAAGCTCTTAGGCGGTGTATCGGTCTCCATAATCCTTGTGGTGTTCCAGGTGATTCTGCAGACTTTCATCATCCCTGTGCCCTAGCAAGATAGGGAAAGATTCTTTATCTTAATAATCTCGAAATAAGGTGACCGATGATGCTTAATCTGACTCCATTCCAGATTCTGTATGGGATATACCGTTTCTTCAGAATCAAACTCCTTCGAGATAGGACGCCCTTCGCTTGTTCTCTAGCGCCAACCAGTAGGTGCAACCTGAAATGTTCTCATTGTTACGAACAGTTTAACCGTAGCGGTACTCCCAAGCCAGAGCTGACCGTGCACCAAATGATGCAGGTCGTTGAAAATCTATATGAGAGAGGAGTTCGGCATTGCACAATCACTGATGGAGAACCTCTTCTCTCTCGAAAGTCACGCGAGAAGTGCGAGGTCATTACCGATAGATTTTGGATCACTTGGCTGGTAACCAATGGAACCTTTGAGTTTCCTGATCTTCCTGTCCTATATATTGTTAGCTTGGATGGTCCAAAAGAGATACACGATGCAATTCGAGGGAAGGGAGTTTATAACCTTATCAAAAGAAACATGAGATCTGCACCAACAGATAGGTTCATGGCCACATGCACATTAACCACAGTAAACAATAAACATATGTCCGAGACCATTCAAGCTGCGTCAGAACTAGGTTTTCGTGGCATAGTTTTTAATTGGTATACCCCCTTTTCTGAAAACGATCCCCTTTGGGTACCATATGAGCAGCGAAATAGCGACATCGATGTGCTCATCGGTCATATTGGAAAAAGCCCCAATTTTATATTGAACACGAGAAGGGAATTGGACCTTCTCCGGTCCCCAGAGTGGACAATTAGATGTCCTAATTGGTGCACCATCTCGATTGACGCATTTGGTTATTTAAAGAGGCCGTGCGTGCTAGGCTCAAGAGCAATCTGCGAGAAGTGTGGTTGCCACGTATTTCCTTCTGTTTTAAGAATTCTGGAAAGGGCTGAGCGTACACTTCTTCTTCGGGGGTTGGTAATCTGAATTGAAGAGATTAAAACACAAGCAAAAAAACCGTCATAACAAAAGTAGAAATATCCCTGCACCTGCCAAAGTTGCCCCGATTATTCTAATGAGTAGAATTGCATTCTTAAAACCTAATAGACTGTTTGTTTGAGGGGTTGCAAATGGGAATATTATAATGGTCAGACCTAATCCTCCGAAGATGATTAGCAGACCTACATTTTCTAAAATCCCAAGTGTAATTACCATACCAACTACCGGAAGTATGATTAAGCCAAATATGAAATGCCAGAAGTGAGACTCAGCATATTTTAGAAACTGCCGTGTTTTTTCCAAGTGATCTCGGTTACAGAAATATGCTTTGCCCACTGGACCTCTAAACCTCAACTCCTCATGAATAAGATTTTCTCCCTTTTTTCCACACCACGAGCATTTTATAGACACTTTGATCGCCTTAATGGATAAAATTTCTTGTTCACTAAATTGAATATTCTTAAACTGAATAATATAAATGGTTCAAATTATCAAAGAACACCAGCAAAATAAGATTTATGAAGGTTTTTTAGGGATAATTTTGTATTCATAGTTGGGGGGAGAGGGGGAGTTTGAGTACAGTTGGTAGAAGGAGTAGCGTTGACACTATTATCCGGATTGTGATGATTCTGATCTTGGCAACTATCGCAACCGGTTTATTGGGCTATGCATTTGGCGGGATTTTTGATTACGTCCTCATATTCATTTTTCTCCTTATGCCGCTTGTTATCTTGGTGATATCTGTTTTGTATAGGTCCTCATCAGAAGAAGGACAAGCTTTTGATGTTTCTGCCTATCCGGATATTGAGTCCGTTTACTATGAGGAAACAGGACCAGAAGAAGGTGAACCGAAAACACCCGGATTCTTATGCCCAGATTGCGGTCATAAAAACCCAAGAGACGCAGATTTTTGTATAAGATGTGGTCAAGATCTAGATATAACCGATGACGTAGCTCGATATTGAGGTGTGATCATCTCTCTTCCCTCATGATCCTAAACGCATCTGTTAATGAGAAATAGATCATAGACTGGTTTTCATCCAGTTATTAAAACGTCAAAAACAGGATTCTACGATCATATTGTTTTTACTTTTTCTGTTTCCAGCTAGGTAAATTATATTAAATCGTGTTATCAGTATCTCTATAGAGTTGTTGGAGGGGGTTTAGGTGGGTGAAATATCTGAATTGACGGAAAAGACTGCTGAGATCAGAAGCTCTGATAACAAAAGAATAGGTGCTGTTGAAGCCATCTTAGGAAATGAGATCCTTATGACAGTTTCTTCACACTTCCTAGATCGAAGTGGAAGATTCATACTACCCAAGAAAATGATTGACAAAATAAAAAGGAAGAAGATCTACCTCACGCTCAGTGAGGAGGAATTCAAGGATTGGTGGGAAGAGGAAGGTCTTGTGCTTGAAACAGAGTATCTGGAGGACATGAAAAGAGAAATCAGAAAGGCCTTTGATGCAAAATTCGGTGGTGAAGAAGCTTCAATTCTCCTGAAGAACAATAGTTGTCCTTATTGTGGATCTTTTATCGCCGGAAAGGAGCTATTGCTGTGCCATTATTGTGGATTGTACCTCTTGGAAGATAGTGCGGGCAACTATAGAGTTCCAGACAGACAAAGAGCAAAGATCTGCTTAGAGCAAGAGGAAATCATTGAGTCTTTGCCTGCTGAGGTTAGATTTACGCTTCACTCCGATGAATGGGCCTATTATTACATTAACATAAAACCGAAAGAAGACGGTTTAATTGTTACCTCCAAGAGCTTGATTAGATTTAAGTGGAAAGGTAAGAAGAAAGATGAGCAGAATAATTGGATTATTCCGTTTGAAAAGATAATCTCTGTGTCACTAGTTCAGACCCATAAACACTACCACGGATTTGGAACTGGATACAGCACATCAGGTGTTGAAGAGCCATCCATAACATTGCACGTAAGGTACCAAACCGAGAAAAAATATGCAGCAGACAAGGGCTGGGACGAGAAAAAAGCCAAGATTCCTGTTGAGAGATATTCACCTAGAGAAATAGAGGCTATCAAGAGATACGTAAAGAAACTCAAGGAAATGAGAGAGATAATAATAGGCAAATTTGTCCCTGTTTCGGACTACTGATAATGGAGTTTGAACTTACAGGCGATGGTGAATTTTGCATAAACTGTGGAAACAAGAGGAAATACTCGGGAAACAGCAGGTGAACGGGGGAATGTAAGAGGGGAAGAAGAATCATGAAGCTCTACAAGAAAGATATATGTGTGCAATGGAGGCCACATGTTCTTTGTCCTGTTTCAAAAATCTATAAACTGCTAATTAAATGTAGAGAGTGTAGGCATTTCATAGAAGAGCACAAGAGATACATAATCTGTAGTAGGGAAGAGGATGAAAATCACATAAGTTCTGACAAAATATCCAATTATTAAAACACCGACAAAATTAAGATTTCTACTCTTTTGAATCGGCATCGAAGGTAATATTAATAGCAGGAAAAAACGTCTAATTATTGAGGGTAGAAGGGGTGGATTATCAAAGGTCCACATTGGCGGTAAGCATAGCGAGAGAAAGTTGGCAAATCAGCTCACTTCCTTTTTCTATGATGGCCATGCTATTAAAGAGGCGAGGAGAAGAATGAGTAAAAAAATGACTATTAGAATGATAAAGATAAATAAAATTCTCCCAAATCCATTTCAACCCAGAGAGTCTTTTCCCAAGAATGAGATTCAAGAACTAGCTAATACGATTGAGAAGTTTGGGCTGTTGCAGCCTATATCTGTGAGGAAAAAAGGCACCACATACCAAATCATATCAGGAGAGAGAAGGTGGAGAGCTGCACAATTCGCAGGACTGAAGGAGATACCCGCGATTGTCAAAGACATAGATGACAGCCGATTAATGGTCGAATCATTGATCGAAAATGTGCATAGAAAGGATTTAGAACCGCTGGAGAAGGCAAGAGGACTTGCCGAAGTATATCGTTTGGCCGGAATCGATCCGGATAAGGCTCTAAAAAAATTGATGGCCATGGATAGAATTGTGAAGGAGCGAAGAGAAGAAGAACTTACAAAGGATGAAGAACGAATCAAGGAACTTGCTGATATGGTCGGACTTTCCTACAATTATCAATACCTGCTTCTCAAGCAATTGGCACTTACCCCAGAAGAACAAGAACGGGCCTCAGAACTTAAGCTAGATTATGGTAAGACTTCAGCGATTGCTACTATTGATGAGCCAGAGATAAGAAAAAAAGTCATTGAAATAGCTCCAGAGCTTAAAAGAGCTGAGGTAAAAAAGGTTACAAAGCTTGTTAAGAGGGCTCCAAGACGCATCGTGAAAGCTGTGTTAGAAAAGGAAATCTCTCCCGTAGTCGCAGAAGAGATTGCTAAAATTGAGGAACCTGAAATAGTGGAAGATGCTCTCGAGATTGCAAGAAAAGGGGTCTATAGTAGAGAGGAGATTGAAGCTCGAATTCAACAGTTGATAGCCCCAAGGATAGAGTTGCCAAAAGAACCTATAGAGGTCCAGATTTTCAACAAGACTATGTGGAATCTGGGACGGATAGAGAAACGCGATTTTTACACAACAGGTTATGAGATGAAGACACCCCAACAGTTCTTAGAACTTCTGGAAAAAGCCGGCGTTCGAACTGTTGTTGATGTCAGAGCTGAACCCAGAAGCGTGGAAAAAGAAGAATTCGACAAGGAAGGTCTCGAAAGGTTGCTAAAAGGCAAAGGTATTGAATATAAGCACTTTCCGAGTCTGGGAGTTCCCCCAGATGCAAAAAAGAGGCTGGAAGAGACCGGTGATTTCAAAAAATTCTTCCGCTGGTATGACAATAATGTCCTAAAAAATGGACCTTTGGATTCAAAAGAATTCGAGACACTTGAGAAGCCGATCGCAATTATGTGCATGAAGTTTGATCCGACCAAATGCTATCGTCACCGAATAGCGTTGGCTCTTGAGAAGAAGGGACTTAAGGGATTCGATATGTAGTAAGTGGTGGCTTTTTCAGATAGCACTTGGTTTGCCATCACTTACTAGATCAAACCATAAGAAAGGAAAAATTGAGGGCATTACTTTAGAAATAGCAAGTCGGTTCCGGATGTGAAGGGAGGTGAATGCTCATGATTAAAAAAGTGTACCATATTACCTTCCCTGTGTCAGATTTAAGAAAAGCCATGGAGTTTTACGAAAACATTCTTGGTCTCAAGAAGACTGGTGAATGGCCCAACTATGCGATTTTTAATGTGGGAGGCGTGCAGTTTGGCCTCGAACCTGATGGTAAACAGGAAATCTTTCTGCTCGTCGATGATGTTGATAGAGCCTACCAAGAGCTTAAGGAAAAAGGAGTCAAGTTCGTAACCAAGCCAAAAGATCAGCCTTGGGGTGCCCGAGCAGCGACATTCACAGATCCTGATGGAAACAAATTTACCATAGAAACATTCAAGAAACAAGATTAAAATATAAAGGAAAAGGAAAATGGGTCCGCAGAGCATTTTGAATCTTCTCTTTTGGAAACGTGAAGAAAAAGAGCTTCTGTTGGAACATATTCTCAGAATTCCTCATCCAGTTATCGAAACACCAGGAAAACAAGATTCTTATTTAAAGAATACAGAATAATGCCACGAACGTACCAAACTATCTTAGCTATTAGTGTGCTGAGGATTGATAGATGATTTTCGAGCTAAAAAAAGATGCTTATGAGAAAGTACGAGAAATATTCAAACCCCTAGAGTTTAATCTTATCACCAGAGCAGTTATCGAAGGGACCAGTCCGGGTAGAATTTATGTAGATGACGTTACTGATCCCAGAACTGCTTTTATGTGCACGGTTGAAGGGTATTATCTTGCTGGTAATGAGCATAGTTCAACGTTCAACATGGCTTTGGGCAGACTAATAAGGGAGAGAATATTTACTGGAGATACTGTGAGGGAGGATGAAAGGAGCATCTCTCTATGTGTTTATCCAAGTTCCTGGGAATCGAAACTAGATGTTATCTTTATGGATAGAACTCCCATTGAGGTCATTAGAAGACACTACATCTATGCTAAGAAGAAGTCTAGCTGGGAAAAGCGAGTTTCTGGGGATTTTTCGGTCCAACGAATTGATGAGGGATTTCTGAAGAGAAAAGACTTAGAGATTCCAGACCATATCGTAAGCTGGATCAAGACGAATTGGGATACCATTGAGGATTTTCTCCAGAAGGGATTTGGTTTTTGCACATTACATGACAAGGAAGTGGTTTCCTGGTGCATAGCTGACTGTGTCAGTGGAAATGCTTGTGAAGTTGGCATTCGCACCATTCCAGACTACAGAAGACAAGGGTTGGCAACTCTCACGGTTTCAGCAACCGTTCGTTATTGTCTATCCCATGGTTTTACAGCAATCGGCTGGCACTGTGATGAAGATAATTTGGGCTCGATAGGAGTTGCTGAGAAAGTGGGTTTTGAAAGGGAGAGAGACTACATCTTCTATACATACATGTTTGATGAAGCTGAACATATAGCCGAAGTAGGTTACGTGTATTGTAGGGGAAAACAGTATCAAGAGGCCGCCAAGTGCTATGAGAAAGCTTTTACTATGAGAGAAGACTTGCCTCACTACTATTATCATGATGCTGCGCGTGTATGGGCTGCACTAGGAAATAAGAATAAAGCCTTCAGGAACCTCAATATGGCAATTGACAAAGGCTGGACATCTTTGGAATTTACAGAGAATTGTGAAGAATTCAAAAGCTTCCACGGTACTAAGAGTTGGAAAGAGATAATCCGGAGACACAGAAGCTGAAAAGGACAGGAAATGACATCTTTACGGATTGGATCCATACCCTAAAACGGTTTTATCTAATTGCTCGTCTTCTTTGTTGGATTCTGGCCCTCCCTCACCTTACAACTTCATCCGCCAACAGACAGCCGACAAAGCACAAAGGTCGGTAAATTGCCTTGTCTCTTGAATAGCTTGAGGGACATCGCTGTGATCAATTCTTTCAAAGCCAATCTTCCTAGCAATGCTATCTGCAGTTGAAGTCAAGGCATACAACTCCACTACTCCTTTTAGTTTTGAGTATTCGATCAGCTTCTCAGATAAGGATTTTCCGTATCCTTCCCCTCTGAATGACGTTTCAATGACAAGCGATCGGAGTAAACCGTATCTCCCAACAAGTTCCACACCGCCGATACCAACAACCTTGGAGTCTACATATCCTATGAACATATGAATTGCCTCGGAAGGAATATCTTCGTGGGGCAGGTGGTTGTTCTCAAGGAGTGTTCTGATGAATGTAAGATCATCTCCTTCTGCTTTCCTCAAATTTACCTCACCGTTCAATTTCTGGCCGTCCTCCAGCAATAATTCGTGAAAAAGATTGCAGCACGATCTTTCTATTGTTTTTCACCATATTCTTGGAAAATCTCTCCAAAAACATTGCAGAAATATCTGGAAGCTTTTTCAAGTCCTTCTCTGCCGTCCTCGGAAAGCACATAGATTGTATTTCTGCCCTTCCTTTCCATTTCAACAAGCCCTCTTTTTCGAAGATCTTTCAGTGCAGGATATAATGTTCCTGCCGTTGGCTTTGTTCCTCTCCTCTTTTCTAGCTCCTCGGCTATCTCTTGCCCGTTCATAGACCTTTTAGAGAGGAGCCAGAGTATCTGGAAGGTTAGCATTCCACGCATATCGCAGCAATCTGGCTTCTCAGGACAGCATTTCTCTTTCATAGTCTAATATTGGATATCCGATATATTTATATATTTCCTTTGAGATATATAGGACGTCCAATAAATAAGAGATGGTAAAGGTGGTCGAAATGACTGAGAAAAAATTGGAAATTACAGAAGATTTCTTTCAAGTGGTTGAGAAGAGACGATCCATCCGAAAATATAAGGAGTATGACATTCCAAACAATGACCTGAAGAGAATCCTCGAAGCTGCCCAACTTGCGCCATCTGCCAATAACAGTCAACCATGGCGATTCATAGTTGTTAAGGATAAAAAAACCAAGGAACTTCTCGCAAAACCCTCCCCACAAACTTTCATCGCTGATGCTAACGCCATTATTGTTGTGCTTGGTGACACTAGTGTTTCGTGCTGCCCAAGTGCGACATGGACTACGCGGGATCCCATGATTGCTGCCGAACATATAGTGTTGGCGGCGACGGCTCTGGGTTATGGAACTTGCTGGATTGCAAACTATGAGTCGCGCCCAGGAGAGTGGGTTGATGAAGTTAAGAGAACTTTGAAGATTCCTGAACACATGCACATTATAGTTCTGGTGGCAATAGGGGTTCCTGATGAAACGCCTTCACC
>JBHLKK010000051.1:0-11449 GCA_048886745.1 Candidatus Hodarchaeota archaeon
AGTTGTTCTATGGTCCGCTCTCATTTCCAATAATATATGGGTCTTTCATGGACGGAGATTTCACTCTGTTTCAATGGAAACCCTATGTACTGCCCTTTTCATGGATAATACCCATTGTGATGGCAATAATCTTGGCAGCAATGTTCTACAAAATCGTAGAGGTGAACACTTACTTGAAGCGACCCACCATTCCAGAGCAACAGAGCATCACTCAAGAACAGCCAAGCACTACGCTTTAGGAGATATTGTGTATGGTATTCTGGGCAACATCGCCCATGAATTACCATCCTTTAACCGAATGATGGTGATATGAGGTTAATAGCATGCAAAAAACCCTAAAGAAAATCCTCAATTGCGCGTGTGAATGGGAAGAAGTATGCCCTAGCTTGTGGGTTTTGATTGGGAAATGCAACAAATGCCTAGGACAGAGAGAAATCCAAATGCAGCTAGGCAATAAGGCGATAGGAGAAGAACTAAGAATAATAAACGAGAGGCTTGAGGAGATAAGAATCAAAATACATCAAAATCCTGGTAGAAAAGATCATGGTGATGTCAAATGAATGGTAATATGATACAAACAATCCAACTAACCAAGGAGTTTGATGGCTTAACAGCCGTAGATGGTATAGATATTTACGCAAAAAAAGGAGAATTGATCTCACTCATAGGACCGAATGGAGCAGGAAAGACGACAACCATATCCATGCTGAGTACGACTCTTAAGCCCACCAGTGGGGACGCCTTTGTCGGCGGTTGCAGCATAATAGATGAACCTGATGGAGTCAGAAAACAGATTGGAGTTGTCCCCCAAGAAGTTATCTTATATGATTATCTATCTCCAAAAGAGAATTGTGAATTCTTTGCTGGAATGTATTCTCTTCCGAAAAGCGAGATTCAGCTGAGAATCAAGACGCTTTTCAAATTGCTTGGTTTGGAGAACAAGAGGAATGAAAGGAGTTCTAAACTGAGTGGGGGTATGAAAAGGAGATTGAATCTTGCTATGGGTTTGGTTATGAATCCAGAAATCATCTTTCTTGACGAACCCTCAGCTGGGTTGGATCCGCAAGCCGCTCGGCTTACTTGGGACTTTATTAGGAATCTGAGAGATCAGGGCAAGACCATTGTATTGACCACTCACAACATGCGTGAAGCCGAAGAACTAAGCGATCGAGTATACATAATTGATAACGGACGGATAATTGCTCATGGGACACCACAGGCCCTCCGGGCAAATTTAGGGGAGGGAGAAGTATTCGATTTAAAATTCAAGACGCTTATCAATCTGTCTGAATTGAAGAAGAGAATCGAAAACTTGGGATCATATATTTCCAGAGTGAAGATTCTGGCCAAAGATAGGATGGTTGTCTCGGCAACTGGCGGCATCAAAAGACTTCTTGAAATCGAAAAGCTCCTTCCAGAAAAACTAGAATCACTTGAAAACCTGAACATAAGAGGGAATACCCTCGAAGATGTATTTCTGGTGTTAACTGGGAGGGAATTAAGGGAGTGAATGCAAAATGAGAGAAATTCTAAGTCTAGTCTTGAAAAACATAAAATTCCGATTCAGGGAACCTCAGCAATTCATATTCATATTCGGATTTCCGATAATGTTCGTCTTTATATTCTGGTTCATGTTCAGTCAGATGATGGTAGGTACCCATACCCAATTTGATCTATTCGTCTGGGGACTTCTCGGATTCAGTACCGCCTTTGCAGCTCAATCTGCTTCTGTAGCTTTCAGCCAAGAAAAAGACAAGGGAACTTTGAAACGACTGTTCACAACACCTGTAGCCAGCACAGGCTATATCTTTGTAGGTTTTATCATATCTGAGGTGCTCATTATAATACTTCAACTTCTAACTGTGTATTTTCTGGCATTTCTGGCCTTGGGAGTCTACTTCTACAGCCTTAGTGTGTTGTTTGTCAATTTCGGAATGTATCTATTGCTGGGAACATTCTGTATTGGTGTCGGATTGATAATGGCGGCTGTATTAAATGCTAAACTAGCCGGACAGCTACCGATGCTTGTAATAATGCCCCTCGTTTTTCTCAGTGGAATTTTCGTGCCTTTCAGCAGTCCCGTGCTTTACATAAATCCTATCTTCTGGGTCTGCTCTTTTGCAAAGGAGATTGGTTTCTTTGGAAAGGACTTATTTGGTACAATAGAGATCCTAGATTATACCACTCAGGGCTTCATAGATTCTGGCATCCCAATCTTCTTGTGCGTCCCAATTACAATAGTTTTCGCTGTAACATTCTTGGTGTTTGGTCTTCTTCTATTCAAGCGGAAGCTTCAAGAATAGAACAGCATCTATCACCAACTTTTTTTCTATTGTTATAACCGCTCTTCACAGATAATTTTAAATATCAGCGATATGTTTAACCGTGCATATCGAGATCATAGAATGATTTGAAGGGCATTACGGGGGATAAGAGCGGTGGTATCGCCAACCCAAACAAAGGCAATAATCGTTATAGTCATGGTCGCTGTACTTGGTGTCTCAACAACCTTCGCAATCGTGGAATTCAGTCGTCAGTCGGGAAGGTTAATTCTTGCTACAACCACCAGCACATATGATTCAGGTTTACTGGATGAAATAATTCCAGCATTTGAGCAGAGATGGGGAGCACAAGTAGACATAGTCTCAGTTGGAACTGGACAAGCATTGGCCATGGGGAGATCTGGTGATTGTGATGTCCTAATGGTGCATTCGAGGTCCCGGGAAGATGCTTTTGTAAATGAAGGCTGTGGCATTCACAGAGTAACTGTGTGGTGGAATGATTTTGTCATAGTAGGCCCACCTGCAGATCCGGCCAACATCAACGGGCTTGAAAATGCAACCGAAGCCTTCATCAGAATATACAATGGAGGAGAGGCAGGGAACTCCACATTCTACTCTAGAGGAGATGAATCTGGGACTGAGAGCAAGGAAGTGGCAATATGGCAGACCACTGGCCTAGGTCGACCTGAAAATAATACTCAACTTTGGTATAAGAAGACTGGTCAAGGTATGGGCAGTACTCTAATAATAGCCAATGAAAAAGACGGATATACTCTCTCCGATAGAGGTACATGGCTTTCAAGAATGGATGAGCTGACATTCTTAACATTGCAGGCAGAAAACGACACGATCTTACTGAATCCGTATGGTGTTATTCTGGTTGATCCTGGCAGATTCCCAAATGTCAACCTAAACCTGGCAGTGAAGTTTGTTGCTTATCTCTGCTCACCTGAAACTCAGGCTGCTGTAGATGCTTTTAGAAAGAACAATCAACCCATGTTCCATTCCTGTTACGGTACCGGAAACGAGACATCACTACTGTTTGATACAAATGAACAAGTTCAAGAACAGGTCAATTACTGGGACCCATTGATCCAGCTGTACTATCCATAATCCCCCTTTTTTATTGTAAGAAAAAAATCTGGGTGTATAAGTATGCAACAATCTATTATTGACGGAATAATTCAAGCCTTTATCCTTTTGTTCACCGGAGATCCATATATTTGGTCCATAATATTTTTGTCTTTAAGAGTCACCGCAACTGCCACATTGTTCGCATCATTGATTGGCATTCCTATCGGAATAGTAGTTGGAATGAATGATTTCTTCGGAAAAAGAGTAATCGTAAGCCTGATAAACACTCTAATGGGATTTCCCCCTGTGGTTGTGGGGTTGATTGTTTTCTTAGCATTATCTAGATCAGGACTCTTTGGAGCGCTGGGTCTATTATTTACTCCCACGGCGATAATAATCGGTCAAATGATCATCGCAGCTCCCATAATTGCGGGAATTACTATGGCAGCGGTAAGTTCAATAGATGTCGCGGTTATTGAAACTGCCAAATCTCTGGGAGCGGCTAGAACTCAGACATGGTTTCTAATATTAAAAGAGGCAAGAATAGGCATATTTAGTGGTATAGCAATCGGATTCGGACAATCAATATCTGAAGTCGGAGCTAGTATGATTGTAGGTGGCAATATCGAGGGTTTTACAAGAGTATTAACGACAGCTGTAGTACTCGAAACCCGACAAGGATCCTATGGATCAGCTATTGCATTAGGATTGATGCTTATGATTATAGCATTCATAATCAACAGTCTAATCCTCACAAGATTGCAGTTTAACGTAAAAGGAACAGCAGGCAGGAAATTGGCAACAGTAGGCAGGCTCTAATATGCCCTCATCATGTACAAGAAGATGGAGCAATAAGACGCGGGGATCTGAATGGCACTACTCGAGATTAAAAACCTCTCAAAGAGTTATGGTCCAAAGACTGTACTCAAAAACATATCGCTCTCTGTTGAGAAAGGGGAAATATATACCTTTATAGGTCCAAGCGGATCCGGCAAAAGCACACTGCTTAGACTAATTGACGCGCTCGAAAAACCTACTAGTGGGGAAATTGTGTTCGATGGCATGATATATGATGGCCTAAAGGGAGATGCCGTGGTCTCCCTAAGGCGACGGATGGTTCTGCTTTTTCAAAATCCTATCATGTTTAACTCGAGTGTTTTCGATAATGTGGCCTACGGTCTTAATCTTAGAAAGATAGAGTGGGAGACCGTCAAAAAGAAGACCAAAGAAGCCATAGATATGGTAGGTTTATCAGATTTTGAGAAACAGAATGCGCTTCTTTTGTCCGGGGGTGAAGCTCAGAGAGTAGCATTGGCGAGATCTATGGTTATTGAACCTGAATTACTGTTGCTGGATGAACCAACAGCAAACCTAGATCCTACTAATGTGGTATTGATAGAGAGAATCATTGCAGAGATGAACAAAGAGTTGAATACAACTATGATGATTGCCACGCATAATATGCTTCAGGCTAAACGGATTGGAGACAGGGTGGGCTTGTTGCTGGAAGGTGAGCTTGTGGAAGAAGGAACCATTGAGCAGATTTTTGATAGTCCGAAGAATACCAAGACCAGGGAATTTATCGAAGGAAGAATGATTTACTGAAAAATCTCAAGCAGTATCCGATATTCTTTTCACTCTAAGTATCTTGTAGTTAGACTTCAGTTGGTAGTACGCCTAATCTTTTGGCGGACTCCCATCTCATGGGGTTCTTGAGCAACTCCTCTAATTGACTTAGTAATCGTATTGTATGAATTAGATATCCATAGAAAAGTTTGTAGAGGACGACATATAGAACCAATCTCGGCTTCTCCTTTACGTCAGTAGATACTGCATATAGAGTAACTGCTATTTCCAATAATATAAAAACAAAGAACCAGAAGATGTATATTATGGGTATAGCCTGGAAGAAATTGATCGTTATAACCAATTCTTGACCAGGCGGACCAATCTGGCTAGGGTTGACACTCTCACCAGGCCCTCCACCTCCATTTCCAGGCCCTCCACCTCCATTTCCAGGCCCTCCACCTCCATTTCCAGGCCCTCCACCTCCATTTCCAGGCCCTCCGTCCTCCTGTCCTGGTGGCTCTTCAGGTGGACCACCTGGATTCGGACGATATATTACAAAACCTGAAAACGGGTTAAACATCAGTGTTAGTAACCATACGAGAGTGAAGAATGTATACCACGGGAAAATCACTCCATTAAAGAATATCCAAGGTATCATAAACCACCCGGTTGATCCATATTTCGAATTAAACAGCATATTTTTGTGTTTGGTCATGGCTTGAAGCAGTCCGCGATACCATCGATATCTCTGTTTAGCCAAGTCAGTTACATTTTCTGGCGCCTCCGTATATCCGATTGCCCGGGGCTCGTATTTAATTTCGTAACCTGCTTTTAGTATTCTTAATGTAAGTTCGGCATCTTCGGCGAAAGTATCACCATCATACATCCCAACTTCTTCTATTACAGATTTCCTAAAAGCCCCTAAGGGACCTGGGACTACTGTAATCTTTTTGAAGTATGATTCACCACGTCTTTGGATATTTATACTGGATACATATTCCAGAGCCTGAAGCTTGGTGAGAATCTTCTTTCTATTTCCGACTTTAACATTGCCCGCTATAGCACCAATCTTCGGATCTTCAAAATGGGGTAATAGATGTTGTATTGCATCCTTATCAAGAATAGTATCGGCATCAATACAGACTACTATTTCTCCCTTAGAGTGCTTAATACCTTCGTTAAGCGCACTCCATTTGCCTCCGTTAGGTTTGGAAAAAACTCTCACTGGGTCTTGACCAGCAATTCTCTGAACAATCTTTAAGGTGTTATCTTTTGATCCATCATCGACAACTATGACCTCTTTTGAGTCGTAGGTAAGGTTAATCAAAGAATTGATGGTTTTCTCAATTACTTTTTCCTCATTATATGCCGGGACGATGATCGAAACTACAGGCCCTTCCTGAGCGGGTTTTACTTTTGACCGGTAAGCTAAGGATGAGGACACATTAACAAAGGTCCTAATACCCAAAAATACCAAAGAGACAATAAAAATGTAAAATGAAATCACATATAATAGTTCTCGGTTGAAAATAGATAAAACCACTTGTATTATTGCAGCAACAATTATTACTAGAATGATAATACCAACGGAAGTGACTTTAGATTTCTTCATTGGTGATGAGAATTTCTTCCTAGCCTTGAAATACCATAAAAGGGTCCCTATCAAAGTTATGACTGCAGCTAAAGCCGAAACATATGTTATCCAGTAGAGAACCGGATATACAAATGGGTTTGAAATCACTTCGAAGATGAAGTTTCCAACAAATAGCATTCCGGAAATCATATAATACACAGCAAGCCAGAATATCCCGTAATAGAGCAGAAGGGATATACAAAGTATTAAACTAAGTGCTACAATTAGAATTATTAGAGTAGTTTTCTTGCGAACCATGACCCGCTTGAATTGAAACATAATATAAAAGACTTTGGTTTCCAAAGCTTCAGCACACCATAAAAAACTGGAAAAAACTGGAGAAATGGTGATGGTATTCTCACCTGCAAAACTGGACAGTTCGGGCGCCAGAAAAATAGCCAATAGATTGAAATCGATATGTGCTGGGAAAGTCTTGGACGTTGCTACTGGAAATGGCGATTTCATCCTTACATTGATGAAGACCCTCAAAGACTATGACTTTTTTATTGGAATCGATACTTCGGAGAAAGAACTGAGAGCGGCAAAAAAGAATCTAAAAAGTCGACCCGCCAAGTTCTTCCACATGAATGCTGAAAAGATCGACTTTGAAGGGGACCATTTTGATACAGTCTGTATTGCTAATTCATTGCACCACCTCGTTAACGGCGATCTCGTACTGTCTGAGATGAAACGTGTCCTGAAATCTGATGGTTATTTTATTATTCAGGAAATGTTTTGTGACGGTGCACAGACAGAAGCACAGAAAACAGATATCTTAAGTCATAGTTTAGGGGCAGAAATCGACTCTCTTTTAGGTATTCCCCACAAAAGAACATTCACAAAAAGAAGGATCAAAAATATTGTTAAAAGCTTAAGGCTAAGGGAAATTGAGTTCTTTGAATCTTCGTGGTATGTCAAATGCTTATTCTGTGATCAATGGAATGAATGTCAAGACCCAAGGAATGAAGGTATTGTCAAATCGGCGTTGAATGAACTTGACAAGGATCTTGAAAGACTGAAAGACCATCAAGCCTATGGAATTTTCCAAGAGAAAGCGAAGAAGATAAAAGAAAGAATAGCGAAATTCGGTTCAGCTCCTGCTTCTATTCTATTCTCTATTGCAAGAAAGTAGCATCTCATCTGTTTTTCATTACATCATAGGAAGACATTAATAATTATTTCATTAAAACCTAAATTAAAGAGAACATCAGGTGATTAAATGAGGAAGATCTTCTCTGCCCTAATCTTGCTAAACATTTCCCTCCTACTTATATCCGGGGCCTGCTTTCTAAATAATGAACACTGGTATGCAAAGGCAACAAATGGTCAGGAATATGTATGTGTTTATGTCAATTCGTCAATCTATTCAAGCATTCAATCAGAAATCAATCAGTATAAATCTGATCTTGAAGCTGACGGTTTTAACGTTACAGTCTACAACTGGACTAGCATATCAGTAGAGGCTTTGAAGGCAAATCTTACTCAAGAAAACAACAATAGTGGAATGATTGGGGCTGTTCTAATCGGAAACATGCCCTATGCTCTTTTTGAACCTCCTTCAACCACTCCTTATCCTTGCGATCTTTTTCTAATGGATCTGGACGGTAATTGGACTAATCCTGACGGAGACCTAACCTACAACACTCACACCAACACCACGGGTGACCTTCATCCTGAGATTTTCATAGGGCGGATTAATCCTTATTGTCTTAACGTCTCAAATCACACCACTCTATTAAGAAACTATTTTCAAAGAAATCATCTATACCGTAACAATTCGATGACTCGTTATAATAGCTCATTACTATACATTGACGATGATTTCGAATCGGTAAGTGATGAATGGATGCAAGATATGCTGATTTTGTATTCAAACAACACATTGCTTAACAATACCTATACAACCACGAATGCAACAGACTATATGAATGAATTAACCAAATATTACGAATTTGTCCATTCCTTCATACACTCGGACAGCGTTAAGCATTACTTCTCTCCACATCCCTCGGCTGGCCAAGTTAATTACACTCAAATTCGTAATTTGGATAACAAGGCTCTGTTTTACAATCTGTATTGCTGCTTTGCTGCAGACTTTGGTGCAGTAGACAACATTGGAAGTCATTATCTGTTCTCCTCCAATTATACCTTGGCAATATTTGGCTCTACGCGATCAGGTGGATTTCTCCTGAATCAATACCTCTATCAACCTCTAAGTCAGGGAGAGACGCTTGGAGTCGCCTTTTACGATTGGTGGTTTAACGATCTTTACGAAACTCAATACCCTCATGGACCTAATGACTTGACCGTAACGGGAAATGTCCTCCTAGGGGATCCATTCTTAAGAATCAGGGAACCTGCAACGACTTCACCAGGAGCTCCAGATTTGGCTCTAATCATAGGAGGTGCAATCGGAGCGATAGTAGTCGTTGGTGCAGCGGTGTACTTGCTTAAGATAAGAAAGTAAGCAGCAAATCCATTCCTCATTTTTTCTTTAAAATCTAAGGGATCAGTGACAAAAGGAAGTTTCTCCATCATTGCGTTGAGATACAGATAAAGACAAATCTTCATCAAATTCTTAGGAAGATCCTTAGATCTACTTCTGATCTTTTTTAATGAAGTATCTCATTATAGGACGGGTTTCCGATCTTCTAAGCACTTCCTCAAACCCCGCCTTCTTAAAGGCGGATACCAAGCCAGTATGCGAGAAAGCATCGGGGTAATTCGGTCTTTTTGGATCTATAGGGTATCCCTCAACAATCTCCCCATCGTTTTTTCTGACGTACTCTATGGCTGCCAATAGCAATCTCAGAGAAACACCTTTCCTTCTGTGAGACTTGCTTACAAAGAAACAGACCACAGACCAAACAGGCTTTTCATCAACTCTTTTGAGGATTCTCGAACTCTCCAAGACACGAAAATGCTCTCTTGGTGCTACTGAACACCAACCCACAGGTTCACCATCTGCATACGCAAGCATACCAGGAATTTCTCCTGAATCTACAATTCTTTTCATAGCTTTTTTGTTGCTTTCACCTTTTTGGTCACAGAACAGTGAGCGTTTTATTCTCCACCACATGCACCAGCATCCACCACACGCTCCCGTTGGACCAAAAAGCTTTTCTAGGTCTCCCCATCGATCGGTGGTCAAAGAATGGAACTCAAGATCCAGGATGTTTGAACTTTCTGAACTCATTCTCTTCCCTCAAGGTTTTAATTTTTATCATAATTAAGACCTTATTAACTATCCCTAAGGGGCGTCATAAATGCTCCGGCAGTTCTCTTTGTCAGTGGAATCATATGCTCGCATTCTTTTGCCTTGACCTCCTTACCTGAAATAAAACTCCCTATCCTTTTTGCCTTAGCATAAATTGTGGGAAGTATATTCTCCTTAACCTCTTCAAAGAAGAACAGCTTTATTAGAGGGTCTTTTCCCTCCATTATGTCCCATATTCCTACAACTCTTCCATTTAGATTGATTGTTGAGGTGGCATTGCCGGAGCGATCAAAGACATTATCATATTGCTCGTGGTGAAGGTATCTTTTACGTTCTTTGTAACCCATCGGATAGGGATCGGACACTGGTAGGAGATTAATGGTTGGATTGGCTGGGATGTCTGAGTTTCTCAAGAGACTGCCCTCTGAACTCAACATAATGGAATTACCTTGAATACCTGAGATTCCAACTTCGGTTGTTTGATCTCTGATTTTATCTAGGGACTCTCGTATCTTTGTTATGCCTACTCCTATCCACCAAGCTATATCTTTTTCCGTTGCAGGACCAAATGAGGCCAGATATTGCTTTACCAACAAATTCCTTGCCTTATCCTCGCCTAATTCTGAGATATTGATTTCAGGGAAGAACTCTTTGAAGACAGAATATCTATGTCTTCTATCTTTCCACCCCTTTACTGGACTTGCTCTTATTAATAATCCTTGATCACACATCAGATTTACAATCTCGGAAACATTTAGATTTGCTTCTAACGTCTCTCTAATCTCTGATGTAGACATTTCCTTATGATGTAGAGTCTTCATAATATGGTTTGAAATCTTCTGATATTCGTAAGACGAAATTCCTCTAGATTGCAGGAATTTTCCGGAATGTCTTTCCAAATCGCCTCTTGTTGCTGCATAGGCGATGGGGATCATATCTCTTGTGATGATGAAAAGTGTTTTTCGCATACAGCGGATTTTTCCAAGATTCCTTTTCTGATAAAGCTCTTCATCTAAGCAAATTCTGTTGAAGTTATCGGCTCTGGCGAACAGAGATAAGTACGGCACCGAGGTACTGGTTGCGTGTAACCCTCCTATATCCCCTACTATCTTAACTACATCATCGATTCTTGAATCCTCGGTAAGATGCTGTTTGCGTAAAACAAAGTGATTAACCTCATCTAAGTCATATTCGCTCATACTTGAATCACCTTTATTCCTTTCCCGCCTGCGACCAATTAAAGCGATTCTTATTGTTATTTATTTATGCGAAAATCAGCCTCTGTCTAGCTTTTGATACGTTTTAAGACTCTCAAGACGATTAAGGTTATCCATTTACTAGGTTTTCCTCTGATCTCTATATTGGTTTGCATTTTGCCAGAAGGAATGCTTTCAAGAATCCATTTACCATCGGAACCGCGTTTCTGCAATAAGACTAGCAAAGCATCGTCTAGACGTTCGTCTGCGGTGTAACCCAGTTTGGTCAAAACATCTAATCCTCTCAGAATGTTGTATTTGTAAAACCATGGGAATCTGAGTTTCAGCCAAGATTTATTGATCACCTTATAATTATGGTGATCTGCCTTGAAGAGATAATGCATAAGAAAGAATTCTGCAGCCTTTTCCATTGTCTGTTTCATTTCCTTGGTCAGATCCTTTTTTGGAATTTCGCTAA
>JBHLKK010000052.1:0-11287 GCA_048886745.1 Candidatus Hodarchaeota archaeon
ATTTTATCCCATTTTTAAAAGTTGAGATTCAAATACTAGCTAAATTGCTTCATTGATGATTGCCTATAAACGTTTCCCTTTTTGATAGTTGTGAATAAACCCAGTCATGAATCGAATATTTCCCACCAGAGAATCTGTTAAAGTTTAAAAATGTCTTGAGGATGGTGGTATGCAGAATCTAGGATTCTTGAGCAAGGTGTAAGTAGAAAGTGAATGCCACGCAACCGACTAGTGTGACCAGAACGCTAATCAAGCCAAACATAATGCCCGACAATGATAAGGAAATGATTGTAATTGCAACGATGTCTACCCAACCTGCTGTGGATACTCTATATTCTCTTAAATTGGCCTCTGCAGTGATTGCAAACAAGAAAAAGAACGCAAGAATTAATCCTTTAACTGCACTATCTAGGTAGGGACTTATGCTACTTAGTGCAAGCGTTACCGAGCCAAAAATCGATAGTGACGACCAAAGCATTATGGCAAAGGCGAGAGTTATTCCAGCCAGAGCGGTGCAGATGATTATTGATCGAAATATCAGTCTCTCTTCACTTCGGTATCTTTCTCTTCTGGTCAAGCCGGTCTACCTCATCTACGCACAATTGTAGTAAAAACTTTATAAAGCTTTTCAGAGAAGACAATATGGGGGTAGGAGTGCCGACTAAGGTTGATGTTTTAGAATTGAGAAAAGAGCACATCAGGAAAATTAGGGAAAAGACCTTGAAGAGTCTTCCAATTGAGACATGCGCTGTCATGATTGGAAGACTCAAGGAAAAGATTGGAAAGGCTAGAGAGAATAGAGCGATAGTTCAGGATGTTATCTTTCTAAAAAACACAGTAAACTCTGCTGTGAGGTTTGCTGTGGACCCGGGTGAGCTTTACAGAACTTATCTGAAAGCTGAGGAAAAGGCTATGGATGTTGTAGGAATTTTCCACTCTCATCCTGCACCCCCTTATCCATCGGATATTGATGAATTTTATATGAAGGTAAATCCAGTGCCTTGGCTGATCGCAGGTATCTTCAGCGATAGAGGTGAGCTACGGGCATATCAATGGAACAAGGGCAGTATAGAAAAGGTTAAACTGAAAATCAGCAAGGAAGAGGAGACAAAGGAGATCTCCAGACCAGAAGGATCATCCGACTGACTCTCCTAATAGCTCTTCCATTCTGTGCTTGATCTGGTGTTTGTGAAGTATCACGTGAGGATCATGGGTGTCAATTTCCTTCATTTCTAAAGACCATTCTGCAGAGTCAATTTCTCCATCCATATCTTTGGTGTAACTGTAATTAACGACCTCGCCCAAGATTATTTTTCCAGACTCCGAAAGCCAGATTTCATATCCAAATGCTCCATTTTCACGCCTATCAACAAGTTTGATTCCCCTTTCCTTATATGGAGACTTTCTTTTTACTGCCTTCGGGGCAGCGTAATGCTCCCAGATGTTATGGTTGATCGTCTCTAGCTTCTGCAATGACGAGGGTTGTTTTAAGATGGTTTTTGTTAATTCCTTTAGTTTGAGATCGAAGAATAACGATCTGGGTTTGCCTCCTGTATGTATCTCAGAAGGAATGACTTGCATATTTACGAAATTGAGTTCTTCCAGTTTCTTGCTAAGCATTTTATCCAATTCTGTTATAATTTCCTGACTCTTCCTGTTTTCTTTGATCATGCTCTGAATTGCCGTGAGTAGATTTTCTGCAAGGACTATGTCAAAAGATGAGATTATCGAGGCCAATTCACTTACTTGTCTTTCTTTGTCTAAAGTCTCGTCTCTCAGAATTTCAATTGCTTCCAAGAAATGGAGGCTTCTTTCGAATTCCTCTTTGCGTTTTTCAGCCTGAGAGGAGAGGAGCTCTTGCCGTCCCAAGGCTTCCTTCGCTATCTTGATCCACTTTCTGGCAGGTTCGTAGTTGGGTTTTGCGGCTAATATCTCCTTAAAACAGGTTAGGGCCTCATCGTTTTTCTGTTCTTCGAGCAGCCTTTTTCCCTTCTCCATATCCGTCTCGATCTTCATTCTTATTGCTTCATTTAGACTTCTTTCTACCTTTTTGTTATCAGGAACCAGACTGAGACTTTCTTCATAATGCTTTATTGCTTCAGTAAGTTCGCCCTTGCGTTTGTGTTCATCTGCTGTTCTACTCAGAATCATGCTTTCTGCGATTTGCATGTTCTTTTTTGCCTCCTCATATGCGGAGTCGATTTTCAAGGCTTGACTATATTGCTTGATAGCGTCCTCGAAGTAGCCCTGTTCATGATATGCTGTGCCTAGATGATTTAGAATGGTTACACCCTGTGGGTTGAGGTTGAGAGCGTTCTTATAGTTTATAATTGCCTCTTCGAAGTTGAGGATTAGCTGGTAGAATATACCCTTATCTTCCCATATTAGATCAAAATCAAATCCAAGCTTGGCTGCCTCAGAAAGCATGTTGCGAGTTTCCTCAATCCATCCTTCTGGATTCGCTTCGCGATATTGAGCGAACCTGAAGTATCTCTCACACTTCTCCAATAGGTCCAAAACATGTATTACATCTTCCAGTCTTTTTCCTTGACCTCTTTCTTTTATGTAATTTATCTTTCTGGAAAGTGATCTAAAATAGAAATCGCTAGGACTGCAGCGGAGAAGTAGGCGATAACATTTTGTGGCATCATCGTACCTTCTGTTTCGAATCAGAATTTTCCCCAAGTCGTATATCGGTTCTGTAATCTCAAACTCTACCTTTCTTTCAGCAGGATGCAGGTCCAGACATCTTGTAAAAGCCTCGATGGCGTTAGCATATTCTTTTTTCTTTGCACGTGCTTCACCCAAGAGACCGTAGAATCTATAGTCATCGGGACTAATTTCCGTTGCTTTGCTAATATGATTGATGGCGCTTTCTATTTTGCCATCGGCCAACTCTTCTTTGATCAGATCGAATAGCTCATTGATATCGGGCATAATGAATCCTCCTGATTTTCTTATCAAGAAGTCATAAAATAATCATTTCGGTTCTCGAAAACTTCGCAGTATGCATCATATTTCATGATTTTCATCTCTATCAACCATAAAGATTATAAGGCTGAACATAGTCTTAATAGTAGGCGTGCGAGGAGGTTGGGGACGATTTCGATAGATTCTGAGCGACAGTTATTGGAGAAACTAAGAGTTGGAAAAACCTTCAGAGATATCTTGGTTAAATGGGACAGAAAGGTTAGGGAGTTGAGGGACAATCCAACGGAGCATAGCATAGCTAGGGAAGAAGCCGAACAGTTGATTAATCAGTACATCGAGAACAGAAATTTGAGAAGGATCATTCTGGATCCATCGGCACGTCCCACGATCATGATGGCTTTTAAGCATCACTTCAGAAGGCTTTACGTTTTTCCGGTCAAATTAACTAGTAGTACTATGCTAGTTGTCAGCGAAGATAGGAAATACTTCTGGAAGATATCCAAAGCCACTGACGAAGCAAACATGTGGATCTGATTGAACGCTGAAATTGCTAAATTATTTCTCCTGCCACCTTTTTTGTTGATTCCAATAATGCTTTGATATCCTCTTCTGAATGTGGGTATGAAATGGATCCGCTGTGTCCTGGAAGGAAGAATATTCCATGTTTCAAAAGGTTTAGATAATATTTTGCTTCTCTTTCTCGATCTACAAACTCCTGATACTGACGGGGATTTTTGAGTTCTATGTGTTTCTTTAGGAAGTGTATCAGGAATAAGGACTTAATACCGGTTGTTCTAGCCACTATGCCATGTTTAGTAAAGATATCGTTTAGTTCTTGTCGAACCTCCTCCCCCAGCTTCCCGATTCTGTGATAGATATTTGGATTGGCTTTCAGAAAACCCAGAGTAGCAAGACCGGCAGACATTGTAAGAGGATTCATGGAGAATGTTCCACCACCAATCCAAACCTTACTACCTTCTTTTTCAGCGGGAGCTACCAACTTCATGATCTTTGTCTTCCCTACCACTGCGCCTATTGGGGCGCCCCCACCTAGGATTTTTCCCAAGGTCGCCATATCGGGAGCAACATTGTAATGTTGTTGAGCGCCGCCTAAGCCAAGTCTGAAACCGGTTATCACTTCGTCAAAAATTAAAATAGCCCCGCAGTCTCTGGTCACTTGTCTTAACATGTCTAGATATTCTTTATCTGCGGGAATTATTCCGCCTGCCCCCAAAACTGGCTCAACAATCACACAAGCCAATTCATCTTGAACGCTTCTGAGAATCTCCATGGTCTTCTGGATATCGTTGAAGGGAGCAAGTCTGATACAATCGGCGATTTTGTAGGGAAGGCCTACAGTATCAGGCATGTTGTACGGGGGACCAACCCCCATCATTAGATCGGTGTTCCCCCCGTGCCAGCCTCCCTCCATTTTGAGTACTATATTCTTCCCTGTGAAAGCTCTTGCTATGCGAGTAGCATACATTGTGGCTTCGGTACCTGAATTGCAGAACCTTACCATTTGAGCGCATGGCACAAGGCTATTCACGGTTTCAGCCAGTTTTAGGGCAATCTTGTTAACAGTTCCCCAGTGTATCCCGAAAGGCAGTATTTCTCTGATGGCCTTTACTACAGCGGGATGTGCATGTCCAAGAATACAAGCCATATGTCCCATCCAGAAATCGATGTATTTGTTCCCATCTTCGTCCCACAGGTAAGCTCCTTGACCCTTGCTTGTAAAGAAGGGATGGGGGCGGAAAAAGCGTATGTTGTGGCTTACGCCGCCCGGAAACAGTTTCTTGCTCTTTTCATGCAGCCTTTTAGAGGTAGGAGTCATTTTCTCATATTCTTCAAACTCTTCCATTGATGAACCCCCTTTTGGAGAATTATGATTTGTGAATACCAGATGAAACAGGAAAATCAAGCATGGTTTTTAATCCTGGAGAAGCTTTAATGACTTTTTGTGTTATATTCACAGCAAGAGCGGTTGTTCCAATGTCACCATCTATCCCTCTCTTGTTCCGGAATTCTATCTGTGGTGATCCTTCGATGGTTATGGAATCGTGAGGGTCCTTGGCACCTATGTAGAATTGTATTTCAAGGACTATCCTCTCTTCTCCGCCCACATGGGCCCTTGCCGTTTGTTTGATTCCAGCAACTTTGCCTGGCTCAACCTCTATGTAGTCACTCCTTACGTTTTTCTCTGCAACAATTGGTTCCATTTCTTCAGTGATCTTCTCCACTTTCCACTTCAGAGAATCTGTGATCATTCTTATGGACTCGACAAAGCCAACGTGGCCTCTTTTGCTCAAGATCTGAGTTTCAAATTCCTCTTTGGAAAGACCTGCCCCAATTTTCCGTTGAAGGGATAGTCTTCTTTTTGCAGCATCCTGTATTCGTAATCCTTTGATTTTACTGACAGTCTCACACAGACTGGTCATGGATATAATGAATGTATCGAAAAGAAAGCCGGGATTTATCCCTGTGCCCAATATTACGACGCCGCGATCTCTTGCTTTCTCATCTATTTTGATGCTCAGCTCTGGGTGTTGAGCGTAAGGATAGACTAGCTCTTCCGATGTAGAGATTACGTTTGCACCGGCTTCGATGCAGTGATCGAGCTGAGGCAAGAGGTCCTTAAGATTTGACACGGTAGTAAGGTAAACTATATCTGGTTTAGCTTTTGACAAGAATTCTGCAGCATTGTTGGTAACTTCCACACCAAGAGGCGCTATTCCAATAACTTGACCAACATCCTTTCCTAATTTCTGCTTATCGATGTCAATTCCACCGATGATTTCAATTCCTTTTCTGCTGGCCAACCGGGCAATCATACAACCTATTGGTCCTAGACCGTATTGAACGGCTGTCATTTTTCTCAATATACTTCAACCCCAAATAAGAACTGAGAAAACATCTTTTCCGTTCAGTTATTTTAGATTACCCTTTTCTAGCGATATTATTAACTAGATTTATATCGTTTATCTTCTTCTCCGCAAGAAGACTCCATCCGATAAGGACGGAGATGAATTGGGGGGAATTTAAATACTCGTTTTCACGACAAACATACGGAATTGAGTTGGGGTAACACTTGCCAATTCGCAAAAGTAAAGATTCAGGGCAGGAACTGCCCGTAGGGCCTGTCAGACATATCCCATTGGGGAATGAATGAAACAGGAAGCTCCTTGCGAAAGTTGGGAGCAGTTCACTGCGTCCTAGTATGGTAACTAGTACAACTTTTTTTCACTTCGTTATAGATGTATTCCCACCATTTGAATACAGGGACATATTCACCCAATCCTCGCTCACCTAGCTTTTCTCTAGCATCATCTATCATAGGTTTGACCTTTTCCCAAGTCATCATGGTTGATTCGCTGATAACATCACAAACAAAATCCTTGTCTATTAGCCCCCTGTGTATGAGATAGCCCAGCGCTTCGAAGATTGAGCTCACTTGAATCACTTCGGAAAACCCATATTTCCTAGCATACTCAGAATAGTTTTTAGTTTCCCTGGTCCTGATTTTCTCCCACGCATTAGCAAATTCCTCAGATGCAAAACGTGAATGGACGCTCATAAGAAGCTCTGTCCTCCTCTGATTACTGGCAGTTCTAAGTTCGAAAACAGTGAAGATAACACCTATAACAACGCTTATGGCCGCAACCAATATGGAAACTGTTTGTATATCCATCTTTCTTTCACCTGAGCTTAATAGAATAGACAAAGTCAAATAGAATAGGAAGAATAGGTAATTAAAAGTGAGTAATATAAAATGAGTAATCAGATTAAATCTAGCATTTTTTTGATATTACTCTCAATATCAGACAAATTCTTAGATGTGATATTACTTCCACTTACAACAATTGTAGGACCAACAACCTTCAAGTTTAGCCAATTGCACATAGCTCTGAGTCGTTCAATATCTCCACTTCCGCCATGAGATATAAAACAAAATACTGGGCGCCCTTTCAGAATTGTTCTTTCCATATATAACTCATCAAAGAATATCTTTACATAGCCCGATGGGGCACCAAAATAATTCGGTGTTCCAATAACATATCCATCTGCTGCTTTTAAGGCATCCAAGTCAAGCTCAGTTGCACTCATTAATTTTATACTAATATCCTCTGTCTGTAGCTCCGAAAAATTATCTAAAATCCGCTCAGCTAACCGTTTAGTATTACCTGTTTTTGAATAGTAGACGATATATACATTCTTTGTCATTTTCAACACATTCCAGGATTTCCATAGGAAATTGCTAAATTAGGATGACACTCTATTGCTTCCTTGAATAGATTGACAGCCTTCTCAAGCTGACCTTCTTGTAAGGATTTCAAACCTTGTTCATTCAGCATTATTGCTTTTTCTTGTTTGCCCATATTATTTCACATCATTTTAGACTAATATCATTCATCATCAGGTGCAAGGTGACCTATTAGAGTTTGTGCTATTACTGTTTTTAGTCCAGCGTTTTGAAGGGTTTCCTTTACTTCTTTCATTTCCCTTATTGAAGGGCGAGTGATATCTCTGTTACGAAAAGTAGGTCTATAATCAAGGACGCAGACTTGAATCCTTCGATTGATTTCCGCGATTTTCAGTCCCATCTCATAGATTTCACTTAGATCTGGATGGAAGAATTGATTGTAGGGAATTCCAACACCCATGAATAGCTTTTGGGGATAGTAATTTTCTGCTATATACTCCACTGCTTTCCAGGAGGAGTCTAGATACTTCCTGGCAAGTTTCTTTTCATTAATTCCCGTAATAAGTTCGAAGGTTCTGAGGTGTAACGCCTTTAGATCAGGTCCTATGTCTGTTACTCCAGCGTCGATGAGTTGATCAATATATGAAGGCGTAAGTATTGTGGCGTTTGTATCAAGATGCAAGCGAGCTTTTTTGTCTGTATTAAGCCCTTTCAGCTCTTCAAAGAAAGCCAGAAGCCATGATCTATTAAGGGTTGGTTCTCCACCGCTAATTGCCATGCGATTGACGTTATAAGCCCTTCTAGTGAACGATAGATTATGTGCAGCTTCCTTTGCGGTTAAGGGAGCCTGTGAGCTGTCATATGTTGTAAAATAGTTTTGACATGTAGAGCACCTTAGATTGCATCCTGCTACAAAACAGGCAACTTCGATATATCGTTCTTTTGTTTTCAGATCCCAAGGTGTTCCAACGCCTCCGACTGAATGGGGGCTAAATCCCCCAACTAGCCTGATTCGGGGCTTTTCTGATGCATTGGTTCGAATATGCATTCTTTCAGAAATTTCAGTATGACATGCCGGCTTTATTTCACCGTCGATTTCCAGAGAACAGGCATAACATCCGCCAGTTTCACATGGAGCGAAGATCTTTCCCTCTTCTGGATATTTTGTGAAAGCAAAGCCCGATAATTCCAGTGCTGTCTTAACGGTAATTTTATCGAATACCTCATACTCCTGCCCATCAATGTGTATTTTGATCAGCTTGTGATCCTTGTCATCCTCCGTCTTTTTGATTGCTTCAGAAGGGCATGCGTAGTAACAAGCTTGACATCCGATACAATAGTCCTTTCCTGGACATGCTACCGGATTTGCACAAAAACCACAGTTTGTACACTTATCCGGATCTTTGGAAAATATTGAGAACATTTGACAGACCCAGCGCACAGGTTGATAACTATTACGCATATAAGTACTTTTAAGTACTTTTTAATTGGATTTTATATTGCGTTTCAGTGCACAAATCTTAGGGGGGGAAAATGTTGATCGAGTCTTATGATTTTGGTAGAATAATCATTGACGGAAAACAATATACAAGCGATTTGATAGTCTTTCCAGACAGAGTTGACGAAAGTTGGTGGAGGAAAAAAGGACACGAATTGTGTATCGATGATATTAAAGAAGTTATCGAAGCGAAACCAGAGATTCTAGTAGTTGGGACGGGGTATTATGGGCGAATGAAAATCTTGTCAGAAACATTGGAATACCTCGAATCCAATGGGATCGAGATAACCGCCAAAAAGACCAAGGATGCTTGTGAGAAATTCAATCAGCTATCGAAATCTAGGAAAGTTGTGGCGGCTATACACCTAACGTGCTAACCCAAACATAGTAATCTTGCACTCTCGAAGAATTGGGCATTTTCAGAGTCTTGTTCCGAATCTTCTAGGGTTCCGCATGAGCCATAGCTCGCCTTTTGTTGGACGGATCGTTCGTCTTCCGCCCCTCAGCTCATTTATCCTACTCTTCAGTCTGTCCTTTATTTCGCCATGGTATTTTATTGAACTAGAGAATAATGCAAGTACGTTTTTCAGCACTTGATTTGTGGCAAATTGCTCATCATAGATGGTTATTTCTACCTTTCCACCTATGTCAAACCTTTTACTGTCCACTAAAGCCACTTCTTGGTCGTCCTTGACATTTCGATAATACAGGTGCCAATCACTTCCAACACTGATGGCCTCGGATTTTAGCTCAAAAACATCTACTAGAAGAGTTTGTGGATTCATCAATTCAAAGGTGAAACTTTCACGCATGGTTACCCTTTGGTGAACTTTTCTTACAGGAACCAAATAATCGTAATTAGGCATTATGACCGCGAAATAGGGAATTTCACTATTTACTGCAATAGAGCTGCCAAGTTCCCATGCTACCATCTCTTCTAAAGAACCTAACCACTGCCCGTCTTTTGAGAACGTCCTTAGAATCAGCCTGCCACGGAGTTTATCCTCTTTACCATCCTTCGATCTGCCTTTCCAGGCATTCTCCCTTATGCCTAGGAGCCCAACATCAATATCATCCTCTTTAACCCGACCGATAAGATCCATATCACGTGTAAAAGCTCTGCTTTTGGACATCCACTGTTCCCTCTGTTTAAATCCAATCTTCTCACCATGTAAACCAGTTCTCCAAGTATCAACAATCAGTTTCTTAACCCTTCCCGCCAAGAAATCCACCTCATTTGTTCATATCTTTTAGATGATAAATAATTTACTAATTGGATAAGTCTTTATCTACCTAGAGAGCATGGATCGGAAGAAAAATCCAAAGGAGCAGCTGAATGTCCAAAATTGCTATTTTCTCAGAAAGAAATATATTATTCGCTGCTAATTATTTATTAAAGCAAGGTAGGGTTCAAGATGGTTCTCGCATGCATACTGGTAAACTGCAAGAGGGGCGAATTCTCAGGTGTTGTTGATCAAATTAAGAATTTTGAAGGAGTTAAATCAGCATTTTCAACCCCCGGCAGATGGGACGTTGTTGTGGAAGTGGAGACCGTGGATTTGAAGAGCCTAACTGAAGTTTCACTTAAAATTAATGGACTTGGGGGAGTTAGGGCCACAGAAACCCTAGTTGAGGCGGATATAGAGAACTAGGAGAGAACATTATGGCCAGAGCTTGTATCCTAATTCAAACATCGCCTGGTGGAGTAATAGAAGCACTAAAGAGTATCAGAGACATCGGAAGAGTTCGAAGAGCTTTCCCGGTTTACGGAAGATATGATATTGTGGTTTTTATTGAGGAGGCAGATCTTAAGGAGCTGAATGATGCCATATTGGAGATTAATTGCTTAAGAGGTATCAATAAAACAGAGACGCTCATAGAAACCTGACATGTCAAGTCAGATGCCCCATGCTTTTTAAGGACGCCGTTATTTTAGGACGATGAGCCTATTATGCGTTTAGAAAAATTGTTTCCAATCGGTTTCATTCTAGTTCTGATAGGATTTTTTATTGTTTTTCTGGCAAGCGTACCGCTTGAAGGTGGAGGTATAGTGATATTTCCATTCTTCATTTTCGCTTCTGGAGATGGACTAATTCCTGCAATATTAATTATCACCATCATCTTCTTCGTTGTGATATCTGTTCTCTTTTGGTTCCATTTTCCCAAAAGAGCATTCGAGGTAGGAGATATTGATTCCCTCGAGCATGAAGGCGATCTTGCTGAGGCAAAATACTGTATAGCATGCGGAACTACCCTTCCAAAAAAGGCAAAATACTGTTGGAGATGTCGAGCGATACAGCCAGACTATTTGGCAAAAGAAAATGGGGAAAAATAAAACAATCAGAATAATCTAGATGGGTTTTGTCAGCCGAATGAATCCATCAGGGGAAGTGAAGAGAATCCCTTTTTCCTCTAAGAATCGAACAGCCTTCATTATAATTGCGGGCGGAACACTTACGAATTCTTGCAACTCCCTTTGAGATATTTGTCTTTTTTGAGCAAGTATGGCCACTATGTCTATCTCCGATGGAGCAGAGCCAGCATCTGAAAGCAGGTAATCTAGGACACCTTCCTCGTTTCTTATCTTCTGGAGGCTTTGTTGCATAGCTTGTAAACCGGTTTGTTTCTCCTCGAATTCCTGTTGATTTGACAGT
>JBHLKK010000053.1:0-11034 GCA_048886745.1 Candidatus Hodarchaeota archaeon
AGAGGAATCATCTCATAGCGCGTTTGGGATGATATCGAGGACTACAGCATTATAATAATATAGAGATTCCTAATAGCCAAGTCTATCAAATACATCATGCTCTAGGACATCGAGTGTTCTAGGATCCACTCTTATCCGAAGACCCGCGTGTCGACCGTACTCCTTGGTTTTGAAAGGAAAAATAACATGATACAGGTATTCAATGTATTTTCCGTGGTCTTCTCTGTATATCTCGATCAGCTCTTTGGCACCACTTTGGATCAACCATAGTTTTTTCAGTTCATCAAGCTTCAAACCAGTTGCCCCAACCAATTTGACAATTATATATCTAATGACTAGAGGCCAGAATACGTTGATGGCAATATTATGAATTATACATATCAACTATAACAAATTTTTGGCTAGAAAGATATAGGCCCTTTCTCTCACTTCCTTGGGAAATTCATGTATCCCTTCGAAAGCGAAATATTCGAAGTTCTCCCGGTCCTTATTGTAGAACCTACTGCTCATAAGGGGATCTTTGTTGCCATGAGTTGCGAGAAAAGGAGTGGGGGGAATCATATCTAGGAAGAAATCAAAGTCCTTTCCATTAGTTCGGAAGTTCGGAATGACAATTTCTGCTGTTTCCATCCTGCCACTCGTTTCAAACTCTTCAAACGAGAAAGTCCCGCAAGAACTTACTCCTGCCTTAATACGACTATCAAGTGCTGTTAAGAAGGTTGCCATTTCTCCGCCCAAAGAATGGCCTATCACTCCGATTTTCTCAGAATCAACTTGCTTCATTGTCGAAAGGACGGAGATGGCAACATAAAGGTCATGCAGATGCTTCGCCATTAGAGACGAGCCATAGATGATGTACTTCGCATTAAGCATCTCCTCATAACCTCTGATGAAGCGGGGATCCTCATAGCGTTCATCCTTATCCCGATATTCTTCAAAACCTATGAAATCTGGAGCCAGCACGATGAAGCCCCGTTGACAGAGTTCCCGTGCGTAGGCAAATTGTATCCGACCTTTTGGCGTATTATGCTCCGGATCAGGAGGAACCGCCTCTAGCTCGGTATAGGTTGGATTCTTAACAAATCCAATTGTTTCTGACTTCCCCGCTTTGTACTCGTCATTATGTTGATGTAACGCAAGAATGCCAGGTAATTTCGCCTTATTCTCACTGTAGGGGATAAGGAGGTAGGCGAAAATCCTAAGTTTGGGTTCAACCTTATACGAGAGCTTATAAAGATTGAATGATTCCAAATCCCATTTCTTCGTAAGTTTCGGATCTGGAGACTCGGGAAGAAGTGGAAATCTTCTGAAATATTCAAACAGCCGCTCATTCTCTTTTCTATAATATCTATATTGATTCCTGTCCGTTGTTAAAGGTCTGTCTTGCACAGCACAAAATCTCATACATAATGCTCCTATTGCCAATTGAAAACGATAGATTCTGAATCTTCAGGAAGTAGTTTGGTGCAATAGTACAATGAAATATTATCCCACAGATTTATATGAATGTTCTTATAAAAGCTTGACCACAAAATCTGGAGTGAGGAAGAGGAAAATTGAGTGAGATAACCAATCCACTACTCAAGCAACTTAGTCCTGTTGAAAAGAAGATATTCGAATTCTGGAAAGAACTGTGGCCGGTAGGAGCATATCAAGCAGGGCTTTCGAACTACGCTGGAAAGATGCTTGTACCGACGGAGGAGAATATTGAAAGACTGAAGAAAAAGCTAACGGAGCTCAAGAAAGAAGCAGAAGATGAGATTCAAATGAAATTCTTGGAGTCTCTGGAACAATCCATCAATTTCCGCTATCATGAGCCATATATGATTCCATCCACAGCAACCAACGCATTCTTCTATCATATGGTAAAGGAAGGAATCCAGCGAGACCATATGATGTCTCTTGTTGATCTTATAAGAAAGTCACTAATCGTCGCAAAAGAGAGATTTGCAGCCAGGGAATGGCCAGTTGAAATAAAAATCCTAACATGCATGAAGAGCAATGGACTTAAAGGAATTTTAGAAGTAATGTCTGGGGAGACCGATGATTCTGAATTGAAAGGAGCATTCAATAGTCTTAAGGAAGAGGTTGAGTCATATGCCAGCAATTTTCTGGTCGAAGGTATTAAGGAAGGGGATTTCACCGAAATATTTCCCATTCTTGAGGAAAAAGGTGGGGATATTGGCCACAAAGCAATTTACCCCAGCATTTTGACCAAAGAATTTGACTACCCAGAGAGCCCAGAGGAAGTCGAAAAAAAGGCATTAGGATGGCTTAAAAGAGAACTACCGGCATTGAAAGAAGTGGTAAGTAAACTCTCAGTAATTCACAATTGTGAGGCTACTCCGGAAGCTGTGGCAAAAGCGCTGACAAAAAATCGTAATGTTCCAAAATCCAAGGTCCTAGACTGGATTCTAAAGATGCGCGAAAAAGCAAGAAAAGTATTCGATAAGAACATAGTTAAGATAACTCCAAAATACGATACCCGAATAATTGAAACGCCCTCCTATCTGGTTCCCTTTATCCCGACAGCGGCAATGAATACCTTCGATTCTCTTACTGATAAGCCCTTCAATATCTTCTTCGTAACCACTGATGAAAAAAGGTCGCCGCCCTCCAGTTCTGTGGACCTGATGCAATCTCTTCTCCATGAGGAATACGGTCACTGTGTTAACTTCTCTAATTCTGCCACCGGATTTGGAGCCAAGCCAAAATTGGTCGAACTGCTGGATTCATACCTGCATTATCAAATCAGCGATGCTATTTCATTCTACAGAGAGTTTGAGTTTGTGAAAATGTTGAAGAATATGACCAAAAGAAAATTGGCTCCAGAAGAAAAAGATTTCTTGGATGCCCTAGGGGCAGGAGTGGATTTGGAGACAGTTGTTTTGGAGAATGAGTTCGTAATGCTAGAGTGGCGGTTCATAAGATTCCTGAGAGCTGTTTTTGATTCCAGGGTAAACATGGGCAAACAAACAATTACTGAATTCCTCGAGTGGGCTGAGAAAGAGACTGGACTCAATAAGAAGGCGATATATGATCAGACATTCTTCTTCCTAGCATATGTGGGATATGCCCCCGTATATAGCATTGGAGGGGAATCATTAAGACATTTGCAGGAGCTGGCCATTGAGAACGGAAAATCAGCCTTAGACTTCAATACTTACGCTAGCGCAATGGGATTTCCTGGTAGGACAATCTTCGAAAAGAGACTAAAAGATTTCGCAACAGCAAAATGAACAACCTAAACCATTTCCTTCAATTTTTTTTCTAGTTCGAATACAATATCCGCTATCATCTTTTTATCAACCATCGAAGAAATGACACCAATTGCCTTGAGTATTTTGCCGATTCTACTCAAAACATGTTTCAAATCCCCAAAATCAACGGCATAAGGAGAAGCATCTTTCCCTCGAATTCTATTCGAGATAAATTCAAAGACTTCCTTTCCCAAATATCTAAAATCTCTTAGGTTATCCCTGGCCAGTTCAATGGCAAAGAAAAGAACCTCCTCAGGCGATTTGCTTTCATCTGAGATGATTTTGCCTTTTATCTTGACCGCCAAATCGGGACCTATCCCGAGTTCTGAAGTTGTCTTACCAAAATCTGTACAATTATAAATATCTCCCTTTTGTTCGATTTGATTGAACTCGATCAAATAGTCTAGGACAGTCTGGCATCCGAGGGATCGCGGGATTGCATTTAACGCATAATCTCTCATTTTCTCATCTCCCATCACTAAATGGGCGAGCTTGATGAGGTGTTTGCACATTTTGCTTTCAAATCTTCCCTTAAATTTCCAATGTTCACAACCACAAGAGGGTCCATCCGACGGGTCAAAAACAACGGGATAGTGGAGTTTCTTGCTTGTGCTTTTGATCCTGGCTTCGATTTTGCTAGGATGCAGATTAGTTATCTCGACATTTCTATCTGGAATCAGTGCAGCTCTCCCTCGAACAGACTGATCCGAATGCCTTCTGATTGCCTCATCAATGTCTGTTCTGTCCAGTTTGGCCAATTCTTTGATTGGTTTGCCTTCCCTGCGTCTCCTAAACCACCAGAATGTTTTCCTGAAAAAATCTACTATTTTCTCTTCAGATGCCCCTTGGAGTTCGTAAATTCCTAGCAATGCAATTTCTTGAAGTGATTCTTGATCACCAATACTGCTCTCAACATCATTGTACTTCGGATGTAGCTTTCCTTCTCGATCTCTTCTGAAGTATCGATCAATGATCAAGTTTCGTTCATATTGGTCCGAAGCCAATATTATTCCGTACCCCTTGACATCGTATTTTGGTCTTCCAGCTCTACTTAAGATCCAGTGGACAGTATTTGGACTGAGCTCAACGATAATGGGAACCGAAGAAACATCTTTCCAAGAAGAGAGTATGGATGAAGTATCTTTCAAAATCACAAGTCTGGCAGGGGTATTAGTAGTGGAGCCTAACGCTGTTGTACATGTTATGACCTTAATCAATCCTTCCTTAAATTCCTCTTCGATGCTTTCTCGTTCATCTGGAGAAAGACCCTCATGATGATAGGCCAGACCATCCAGAACAGAATTGGACAACAGCCTTGATGAATGACTAATTCTATCCTGAAATTCTTCAGAAAGCTTTTTCGCCTTTTCGTTTTCTTCTCGAGTCAGCTGAGAACCTATTGCGCTTTTCAGAATGCCTATGGTATCCATGGCCTCTTTGCGGTTTGCAAGAAATATAAGAACTTGTCCACCTTGCTCTACCATGTTTGAAGATAACGTAACAATAGACTCATCTTTGCTCGGGGTTGAAACAACACTCAATTCAATCGGAACAGGAGGATCTGTAATGTCTATTGGGATGCATTCAAGCCATTTTGCTAGCTCGTAGGGGTTTCCTATGTTTGAGCTCAGACATACAAGTTGGAGTTTGGGCAGTCTGTCTCGAAGGCGGATAATGATGGTCTCAAGCAAAACCCCATACCTTTCATCACCCAATGCGTAAGTTTCGTCAATTATGGCAGTTACAATGCTTTTAATCCACAAGGAATTTTCTCTAAGGAATTTATCAAATTGCTCGAACGTTAGGACAATAATGTTAGCTATATCGATTGAATCTGAATCATCTTCGCCGGATGCTATTTCTAATCCTAGTTTTGTGTACTTTCGCTTGAATTCGTCGTATTTCTCTTGAGCAAGAATCCCTATAGGGGTTAGATAGATTACCTTGGCTTTAGGAGCCGTGAGAGTCATTTGGAGAGTAGCAAGCTCTCCAATGAGTGTTTTACCGCTCGCTGAGGGTGAGGTAACCAAAATACTGGTTCCTCTTAGGAGGCCAGATTTGACTGCTTTAACTTGCAGTGGACGCAGTTCCTCTATTCCCTCCTCCCAGAGAGTTTGGATTATTCGTTCGTCAGCCCCTGCTTTCTCTAGTATTTCCAAGATTGTTGGCCTCCACAAATAAAGATGATATTTGCATTAAAAATAAGTTTCTATTCTCTATTCTTCTCACCGATAATTTCCAAGATTCTTAAGATAAATCCTACAACTTCAATTGCATCTCTTCCAAATAGTCTTATCAAACCTTCCCTTTCAAATCCACCGCCATCTACAATGATATCAGGAATCTTGCCACCTGCATTCTTTATTGCCTCATCCATTGCCCACACTAGAGATCTCCCTTCAACTATTCTTGTGTTCTCTGGTTCTTTTTTTCTATTGAAATTGGAGATCAAGAGATTCTTTTCTTCCGACATTTTTTGCACAGCCTTCAAAATCTCCGAATCATTCCTGATGTTTATGACGGCTTTCTTACTCTTGTCAAACTTCATCCTGGCTAATAGGAATCTTGCCATATGACTCGAGGCTCCAAATCGGATAGGGCCACAGGCACGAGGAAGATCAGACACAACAGTTATTCTGCCCTCAACACCAGCCACATCTTTCTTGGATGTTGCAGAAGGGATCGCCATGGCTATATTTGTCCGGACTTCAGGTATCAGTCCAGAGAATCTAGAATCAGATTCAAGAATTTTCACCGCTTCAAGAAGATTTTCGATAACCAGGAATCGATTTGCCATTTCCTCATAGTTCAATCCCGACACCAGCCTTGGATTAGTAGTCAGCATAATTTCACAATAGGCTCTATTGAGGTTCGACTTTGCTTTTCAGTCCGCTCCCTGTTAACACGATTACGGTTATCTGGCTTTCAGATAGTTGTCCCAGTTCTTCATGTTTTTTATAGGCTGCATAAGCTACAGCCGAACTTGGCTCGACAAAGAATCCATTCTTAGCAAGTTCCACAAATGCATCATAGATTTGGGCTTCACCAACAGCTTCTGTCTTTCCCCCAGTCTTTTTCAATCCATCCACCATTAAATCTAGGAAGGGTGGATTCAGGCTTACTAATGCATCTGCTATTGAATCAATTACTTTAGGTGGAGAAAAAGGTTGACTCGTCAGTTTGTGATGGAGGGGTGAGACTTGTTCAGGTTGACATGCCACGATTCTAGGAGATCCATCCATAAGTCCAGAGTCCATTAGATGTCTGAAGCCCCTGATTACTCCTAACAAGAGTGTCCCCGCGGAAACTGGTAGGTAGACATTGTCCGGAGGTCTCCATTCAAATTGCTCGGCCAACTCATATGCAAGTGTTCGTACTCCATCGTTGAAGATTGGATGCCAAATGTGTCCTACATAGAACTTCCCCCTTCGGGGCTTTTGAGCTTCTATCGCAACTTCGCTTCGTTTGCCTCCGACTCTCTCAACCTCTGCACCATAGAAGAGTATTTGATTGAGTTTCTGTCCTAGTACCGAGGCGGGAACATATATTCTCGCCTTTAAGCCAGATCTTGAGGCATAAGCAGCAATTGAAGCCCCAGCGTTACCTGAGGAGTCTTCGGAAATATAGCCTCTTTCTTTTTTTACTCTCCTGTGAATTGCAGAGATTAGGGTAGTTGAGCCCCTGTCCTTGAATGAGCACGTTGGATTCAGGAATTCAAGTTTCAAGTAAAGGTTTTCTTTGAGCTTGACAATATGAGTCCATCCTTCACCAAGACTCACGATTTCTTTCTTATCCAAATAAGGATAGAATTCCATATATCGCCACGCTGAGAAGTTCCGCTTTCTTATCCTTCTTTTGTCAAACTCAGAATCAAGTCTAACCTCAAGCGGAGAACCACAGTGACATTTGTAATCGAGAAGATTTGCAGAGGGGGATCCGCATCTGGTGCATCTGAGCTCATACTTCATATGCTACCTTAAGATTGGAAAGGGTTTTAACTCTATCGAAATGCAAATGGTAATCCAAAGGTATCAAAATTACACAGTCTTTCATCATTTTCTTTGTCTTAACAGAATTCGCAACGATAAGGTCACAACCATTTCTGCGATCCCCTTAATAATCTAAAACGATCATATATACGTTATATTTCCATTAACAACCTGTTCGACTGATAGAAACCGAGGACATATGCTTAACATCAAGATTTAACAATTAGATTGCCTGTAAACCCTGGAGGAGATATTTGATGGGCCTAGTCACTATAATATTTGAGCCTGAAGGAAAGAAGATTCAAGTTGAGCGAGGTACTAATCTGCTGAAGGTCGCCAAGGAAGCAGGAGCCGGACTAAGATCTGAATGTGGGGGCATTGGTTCCTGTGGAAAATGCAAAATATTGACTGATCCGGAGAAAGTCTCTCCGATTACAGAAACAGAAAAAAAGCATTTGTCTCTCCAGGAAATGGATGAAGGCTATAGGATGGCATGTATGACTTCCGTCAAAAGCAATGCCGTCATAAGAATTCCTGCTGAGAGCAGAATAACCATAAGGAGAATTCAGATTAGCGGAATGGAAAGACCTGTCAACTTGAATCCATCTGTAGAAAAAATCCGCATAATTCTGAAAAAGCCATCCCTGAATGATACGAAAGCAGATGATGATCGTCTTCTTGGCAATTTGGAGCAGGTTCTTGATCTTCCTGATTTAGAATTAGACCATCAGTTGATGGATAGACTTCCTCATATTCTGAGAGACGGAAATTGGGAAGTTACTGCTACGATTTGGAACAATGAAAGAGTCATCAACCTAGAGTCAGAAGATACTTCCAAGAAGCTTTTTGGCTTTGCTATAGATATTGGCACTTCGAAGATTGCAGGGTATCTTGTGGATTTAAGCAGGGGTAAAGAAATAGCTGCGAGCTCTGTGGAAAACCCTCAGATTTTCCATGGTGAGGACATCATTTCTAGAATCTCCTTTGCCACTAAGGGACTAAAGCAAATCCAAGAATTGCAGAGTATAGTTATTAAAGCAATCAATAGGATGATTATAGATACCTGCAGAGAAACCGACGTTAGCGTAAAAGATATTTGCGAAATGACAATTGTTGGAAATACCGTTATGTCTAGCCTTCTCTTGAGAATTCCGACGAAGTATCTGGCAATCGCCCCATATCCTGCAGCTGTAAAACGTCCGGTCAACATTAAGGCCAGCAAACTTGGTCTAGAGATTAATTCTATGGGGAATATCCACGTCTTGCCAAACGTAGCAGGATATGTAGGGGCAGATGCCTTAGCAGACGTCCTAGCAACCGGTATCTATGATGAGGATGACATGACTCTACTCATAGATATTGGAACCAACGGTGAGATCTTTGTTGGGAATCAGGAAGGTCTTATGTGCTGTTCCTGTGCTGCTGGTCCTGCATTTGAAGGTCTTCACATAAAATACGGAATGAAAGCAGTTACTGGAGCTATTGAAAGAGTGAGAATAGATCAAAGAACGCATGATGTGAACTATGAAACAATAGACAAGGTTAAACCTGTGGGAATATGCGGTTCAGGCATGGTAGATGCAGTTGCAGAGATGTTTAAGTCAGGAGTAATCACAAACGAGGGGCTTTTCAAGAACCAAGATATGTCAAGATCGACTACCCTCAATGGAAGAATACCTGCTTTCATAATTGCCTGGAAAGATGAGACAAATATTGGAAACGATATTCTCGTATCAGCCCATGATATCGAAAAGGTGTTGCTTGGAAAAGCAGCCATACACGCTGGCACAGAAATCCTAATTAAAAAGAAGGGGCTGGTTGATGAAGACATTGAAAGAGTGTTTATAGCAGGGGCTTTTGGTAACTATCTGAATCCTGAGAGCGCGAAGTTTCTCGGATTAATTCCAGATATACCTATTGATAAGATATCGTTTGTAGGCAATACAGCTCTTTCAGGTGCCAAGATGGCGTTACTGTCAAAAGAGGTTCGGAGTGTTGCTAGAAGATTATCCAAATCTATAGAATATGTGGAGTTGACGGCCGAACCAGACTTCAAACAGGAATTTGTAGATTCACTATTTATTCCTCATAGAAAATTGAGTCGATATCCATCTGTGAAATCCTTCCTAGAAAAAGATTAGGAAATAGTCAAAATAGTCTTTGAATTTGGAAGAGTTTGGCAATAATCCAACTTATCGGGAGCAACAAATCACATCGTCTTGATCAGGAAAAGGGGTTGGCAGTATGAAGAAAATTGTTCTCTTTGACCTTGGAGACACTTTGATTCATTATTACAAGAGAACGGAGTTTCTTGGGACCCTCAAACAGTCGATTTCAGATGTAAAGGACTATCTGAGTCGGAAAAACCTTCTCAATGTCTCTCCAAGTCATATCTGGCATAGAGCGGGAGATGAGAATTATGAAGCAAAGAATCATCGTGTAAGGCCAATGGAAAGGAGATTAGCTCGTATCTTTCAACTTGATACTCGTGTTCAATCTGAAGACCTCTTAATGACCATGTGTAGAAACTTCATGAACCATATCTTTAGCGGAGCACGCTACTACGAAGACACTCTATCTACTCTCAGAGAACTAGCATCATCCAACTTCACTCTAGCAATTATATCTAATACGACATGGGGTAGTCCTGCCAACCTATGGAGAGAAGAATTGGGAAGAAAGGGATTAGAAGACTACATTGAGACGGCAATATTCTGCAGAGATGTAGGTTGGCGGAAGCCAGCGAAGCGAATATTTGAATTTGCGCTTCAAAAGCTAAACGCCACAGCTCAGAACTGCATCTTTGTGGGGGACAATCCAAAATGGGACGTTATAGGTGCAAGGACAGTCGGAATAAGGCCTGTACTTATAGATCGCCAAAACGAAATGTCTGACATCGATGAAAGAAGGATCAAAAATCTAGCTGAGTTGTGGGATTTGTTGTGAAGCATTAAAGGAGTTAAGAGTCTTCTCAACTCACCAAATCGCTTTCGAGTTTCACCGTTTATCTGCCGATTCCTTTCCAGAAGTTAATTCCCTAATCTTTTTCCCGACCTTTTCAATGAGATGATCTCTTTCACGTCTCCGCATTCTGTTCAGAAGTTCATAGTTTGAGTCGAATTCAGCGATCCATTCTCTTGCATAGCGTCCTGTTTGAACATCCTTAAGAATTTTTTTCATTGACTTCTTAACTTCACTATTGATAAGAATCTTACCCCTGGTCCTTCCGCCATATTCGGCAGTACTGCTCACAGAGTTCCACATGCCCTCAATACCCTTATTCCAAATCAAGTCTACTATTAGTTTTAATTCGTATAGACACTCGTAGTAGGCAAGTTCAGCCTGATATCCCGCTTCAACGAGGGTCTCAAAGCCAGCTTTAATAAGCTCTGTTACACCACCGCAAAGGACAGCTTGCTCTCCAAAAAGATCTGTCTCAACTTCTTCTTTGAATGTAGTTTCTATGATCCCTGCTCTGGAGAAGCCTGCCGCTTTACCCAACGCTAGAGCCAATTGACGGCCTTTTCCAGAATAGTCTTGGTGTACGGCAAAAAGACCAGGAAGTCCTGTCCCTTTCAAATAGGATTCTCTAACCGCTTCACCAGGCCCTTTCGGAGCAATCATTACAACATCAACATGATCCGGAGGAATAATCCGTCCGAAGTGTATATTGAATCCGTGACTAAAACTTATTGCCTTTCCCCTCTTCAGATTGTCCCTTATTTTTGAATCATACGCTCTTGGTTGCTGCTCATCCGGTATAAGGATATGAATAATGTCTCCGA
>JBHLKK010000054.1:0-10891 GCA_048886745.1 Candidatus Hodarchaeota archaeon
GCGCTTCGATCAATATCGGGAACAAAATCTGAATAATCTGTCCAAGACCTTTGAAGGCAGAATCGGTGCGATAGAAGGTAGAATTAATGCAATTGAGTCCCGAGCTTCTCTAGCAGCTCCGGCTATTGCTGCACCTCAACAGACTGCTGTAGGATCGGCAGAGACTCCCGTAAGGCCTTCTGTAGTATCCCCAACAGCTCCAACTCCCGCACCAGTTTCAGCTTCACCATCACATACCCCAGCTGCCACTCCCGCAACTGCTCCTGGGCAGACTCCTGGAACTGCACAGCCAGGTGCTGAACCGCCTCCACCTCCGAGACCAATGAGTCCAATAAATGTCCGTAGAGCATTAAATATGGAGCTAAAACAACTTTTCACGAAGCTGAAAACCCAGAGTGAATAATTACTAACTGAAGAGTTCATTCACTCTCGGGTCTACAGAGATAGAGCTAATTTTGCTAATCAATAGGAATTACGAGGAAAGGTTTCCTTCTCTCAAATGCCTGAAGGTAACCTATTTATGCAAATTGGCATATCCCTCCTGTTTCCAGAGAATTATCTCCAACTTCTGATATTAAAAATATATAAAGAAAAAGGACATAATTACTCGGCAATTCTCATTAACCATCTCCTGCAAAGGACATCCTGCCAAGTAAGGTTAAAGTTGGTGAAACTGATTGAAACAGACAAAAGTAATCATAATGGGCGCTGCGGGAAGGGATTTTCACAATTTCAATATATACTTCAGAGGCAACAACAGATATCGGGTTATTGCATTTACAGCCTCTCAGATACCCAATATTGCCAACCGGTTGTATCATCCTCGTTTAGCTGGGCCAAATTATCCCAAAGGGATTCCCATTTATTCTGAGGAGGATTTACCAAACCTAATAAAAGAACATGACGTGGATCAAGTAATCCTGGCATATAGCGATCTTTCTCATGAGGAGGTAATGCACAAAGCCTCTATCGTACTTTCATGTGGTTCAGATTTCAGGTTAATGGGACTTAAGAGCACAATGCTAGTATCTAGAAAGCCGGTCATTTCAGTATGTGCAGTTAGAACAGGAGCTGGAAAGTCACCAACAACGCGAAGAGTTGGCAGGATACTGCGAAATAAGGGATATGGTATCGTCGTAATAAGACATCCAATGCCTTATGGAGACTTGACAAACCAGATAAGTCAAAGATTCGCAACTTTCGAAGATTTGGACAAATATCAGTGTACAATCGAGGAAAGGGAAGATTATGCTCCACACATAGAACAGGGTATTGTTGTGTATTCTGGTGTGGATTACGAAAAGATTCTGAGTGAGGCAGAGGAAGAATCAGATATAATTCTTTGGGATGGCGGGAATAATGATTTGCCATTCATAAAGCCCGACCTACATATTGTAGTAACAGATCCTCACAGACCAGGGCACGAAGTCAGATATCATCCTGGTGAAGCCAATCTCAGGATGGCAGATGTGGTAATAATAAATAAGGTAGATACTGCAGATCAAGCGAATGTGGAGCTCGTGAGAAATAATATAGAAGATGTAAATCCAAAAGCAATAATAATAAAAGCGGTTATGCAGAAATCGGTGGAAAATGCTCAGTCGATAAAAGGAAAACGCGTTTTGGTCATAGAAGATGGCCCAACCATAACTCACGGTGGTATGGCTTACGGCGCGGGCATGATAATGGCTCAAGAGCTTGGAGCAGAAGTCATAGATCCCCGACCTTATTCCACAGGATCCATTAAAAGAATCTTCGAGAAATACCCACACATCGGGAAAGTACTGCCGGCTGTGGGCTACGGTGAGGAACAAATAAAGGATCTTGAGGATACAATCAATGCAGCCAACTGTGATGTTGTCGTAATAGGCACACCAATAGATTTGACAAAGGTTATGAATATTAGCAAACCGACCACGAGAGTCAGGTACGAGCTTCAGGAAATCACCAAACCGGATCTTGAAGAAGTAATAGAATCGTTTGAAAGGAAAATGCTAAAAAAGTAATTCCTTCTCTTTTTTGAAAAGAATTGCATGGCAAGAGTTTTTATGTCTGTTTTTGATAATTATTCTTGAAAAAACGCAAAAGGGAGGCAATCACTTGTCTGATGTTGAGTTGATTATCGCTAAAGAAGCCCAACTCATGTACAGAAGAGCACAAGAGTTTACTCCAGTTAGTGGAAATCTGAGACTTTGGAGAGGTTCAATTCCGGGCAGAGGGAGGCACGCCAAGAAGATGTTTGAGGTTGAGATAGCCCTAGCTGATGATTTTCCGAGATCAGCGCCAAGTGTAAAAATGATTACGCCAACAGATCATCCCCAAATCAATAGACAAACCGGAGAAGTTAGCCTGAAGATACTCTCCGACTGGCGTCCTGAATACCACGTGCATCAGGTTGTTAATACATTAAAAGGTCTTTTTGCCCGCAAGCCACCTAAACCCATATATGTCTCTGCTCCCTCACCAGCGGTAACAGGTCCTAGACCTACAGTCGCAGTCTCTGAGGGCGTTAGAAGGCTCCAATCAAAAGTTTTGAACCTGGAAAGAGAAACAACAAGATTAAGAGAAGCCTTGCAAAGCAAAGACGAGGAACTGGCTAGGATACATGGTGCAATGGACGCACGCAGTATTTCTCTCACAGGTCAGCATGAGGCCATTAAGCCTAGCGGTCCGAAAGAAGAAATAATACTGGATCTTGAAGGTGAAAAGATCGCAACAGAGGACCTTCTGCAAAATCTCGAAGAGAAGTATGAATCGGGAGAAATCAGCGATGTGGAGTATGGCAAACTTTACAAGCGCTATAAGAAAGAATTATATCTAGTTCGCAAGAAGCTTGAGGAACTAAAGAAGTAATCTTCTTCTCGCGTGCTGGTGAATAGGATGGAAGTAACAAGAAAGCGGAATGCATCTGAGCTAGAAAAGAAGAGGAAGAAAAAGGAAAGAGAGGAAGCCCGTGGGGAGCCACTCGAAGTAGATTCAATTATCTTGGAGAATAATTCAACATTATCTAAGCCTGTTCAAAAGGCAAAATCAGAAGCGCTCCTAAGACTTACTCCTTCCCAAAAAACGGCTGTTCTTAATAAACAAGCAGAAATGTATGCATGTATTGCAACATTGGAATCCATCATTATTAGTTTCAAAGAAGCCAGAATAGAGCCCACAACTTATAAGCGTCAAGTCCGAGCACTGATGAGGGGTGCGTTTAAAGCCAAAGGTGAGTTGGAAGAACTGAATATTGATGTTGCTAGATTCTTGGAAGATGAGGGAATAACTAAGGAATTTCCGCTGGCGGTTGATAAGTTAAAACTCGCAGAAGGAGAGACGGGCGCTCTTCTAGAGATTCTGGCAGCCTCTCCGGCAACGGTTGCCGCTAAGACGCTCGATATCACAACGAATCTGATTACTGTGATGGATCTTGCAAGATTAAGGGACGTAGCAAGAATTGACATGCTTGTCCCACGCTTAGACGAACTTTTGCGCATTATGAAAGGCTTTCCTGGACTCAATGGAGAATATTGGGTTATCAAAGAGATTAAGGAGTGGCGAGATAGACTAATGTCTAGAAAGCCGAGCGATATTATCAGCGAAGAAGAGGCTGAAAGGCTTGGATTTCAAGCAGATAGATGGCTCAAAGATTTCGGAGGTAAGCTGAAGGAAGTATCTGAAGGGGGCGTCTGATTGGGTCTCTATGAGATTGAGAAGGAAATGAGAGCAAAACGGGCTATAGAAGAAAAGGCTGTTGAGCTGAAACTTGAGAAGATGTTCAACGAGCTTGAAATGACCAAACGTACGAGGGAAAAGCTAGTAGAAATAGTCAAGAAATACGGAATCTTACTTGACATAAATCCCGAGTTTCGCTCAGAAGTTGAAAAGATTCGAAAGAGATTTGGTATCCCTAAAAGCGCTATCATTACCCAGATTGTAAGAGAAGAGGATGTGATGAAGAAGGGACTTTTCAGAACAAGAGTTGATCATGAAAAACTGGGTCTGCTTCTTTATCAAAGGGCCCTAATGAGAAGACGTGAAACTGGTGGAATAATGACAATTCCAGAGGCCGTTTTAATGGTTAACACAGGACCTATCAAAGGAAAAATATCAACGGAGGATGTTCTAAGGGCGATAAGGAAAATGGAAAAAGAAGACATGATACCCGGAATTATGAAGCTGAAGTCAGATGTAAATGTTGTCCAGTTTATTTCGGTTGAGCTGGGTGGTGATCAAAACCAGATTCTGGTTTTAGCAAGCGAAAAAGGCTGGATAACTCCTGAAGAAATCATGGTGAAGACCGGATGGAACGAGACCCGAGTTAAGAGAGCACTAGAAGCATTGAAAAAAGCAAAGGTTACCAGACGGGACCCTAGCTATTCCAGAGGAGAAAGGTATTACTTCCCCGGACTAGGAGGAAAAGTAAGCAAAGACTCATAGAAAATATAAAAGGGAGAAAGAAAGCATTTTATCCTGCTAGTCCTTAATCGATTATTTCTGTTTTTTGCCTTTTGTCTTTGATTTTCCCGATCTAGGTTTCGATCTTTTCTTCTTTGTCTTCTTCGGCTTCAGGCTTTTAGGTTTCGGTTTTGGTGAGTCAGACTCAATGATTTTGGGTTTCTCTATTTCAGGTTCCTTGATTGCTTCAGGCTCCTCAGGTGTCTCAGCTGCAATTGATTCAGATTCTTTCATTTCGGATTCCATTATTTCCATTTCAGGCAAAACCTCAGATTCCATAGCTTCTAAGCTTTGTATTTCGGATTCCAAAGTTTCTATTTCAGATGGAGTTTCTGTTGACGCGATGGAAAGCAATTCAGAACCTTCTTTCAGTCCAGATGTCATATATTTTATTCCCAGGATTTCTAGTTCTGCGTTGAGGAATTCATGAAGTATCTGATCTCTCTCCTTCATGTCTGGGAATACTTTTTCTGTATCTACTGGTTCTCCTTGTTGCATATGCTTAAGACTCCTATTGATATTTCTTATCAGAGGGGGTATCTTCTTCCAATTGTAAAACCTGAAAATACCGCCAGTGGCAGCAACGGCACCAACTATGAATGATATCATCAAAACAAATGAAGGCCAAGGCATACCAAGGATTCTTTGATGTTCAACAGTTAGATGTATACTCTTGATTTCAGTGGCATAATTTGATTGGCTAATGACTAGCCCTATATCGTAGATGCCAGGTGCTAGGTTTACAGTATCTATAGTTAGATTATACCAACCACTTCCGTTACTCCAAGTAATATATGCTGGATCAATACTGCAGTTCAGGGTCAAAGTCACGTTTTCAAGAGGAAGGGCGGTCAGAGTATCTGAAATGTAAAAACTGAATCTTGCTGTGCTTCCCACTAGGGTCGAAACAGATGAGCTTGGTGTTTCGAAGCTTGTGGGTCTTCCAAGTACTCTCAGATTGAAAGTTGCAGTTCTTGCCTCATAATTCGATTTCTCAAACATTACAGCAATTGTGTAGTCGTCAACTGGCTTATTCGAAGTGTTAAAGTCCAATTCATAAATACCGTTTCCAAGATATGATAGGTCCCCAGAACCGCTACCACTCGATATACTCTCCCAGTAGTATTGATGAACCGTTGAGTTAATACCAATATCGCCTGCTGTTGTATAGTTGAAATATATTGGACGATCTTCCATAGCATACACGATAATGGGAGATACCACGAGTATACGAGATCCGTTTATCAGAGTTTGTATTTGGTTGACTCTTAGAAATGCCTCAATATACTTCATTTCATAATTCGGCTTCTGGGCAGTTATTCTCAATAGATAATCTCCCCAGAATGCCGATTTGGAAGTGTTTATCATGACACGGTAATTTCCATTCCCCAGATCGTTGAATATGCCAAAGTCCCAACTTCCAATCGTGTATGAGACTGTGGCACCTTCCAAGTTTCCGTATGAAACATCTACTGTTATGAAGTCGCCCCAGTAGATGGTTTCGGGCGAGATCGAGTAATCCATTGTACTTGAGATGCCCCTGATTACTAGATCCACAAATATCGGTGTGGGGGAAGTATATCCCGGTTTTTCGACGGTTACCAGAATACGATAATCTCTATTTTCATCACCTATTATACCGCTATAGTGGGTTGTGTTGAAAGTCAAAGTATAGTACCCAGAACCAGCATCGGTCATGATTTCTACAAAGATGTCTGTGGTACCTAGTCTAAGATAGCAAGTAGCGGTCGCACCAGTCACAGGTCTCGGAGGTGCGGGACTTGTAACGTTGAAATATACTGCTACTGTTACGTTCTCCCCGTATGTGACATTTGAAGTAAAAGTAGTCAACACGAGAGCTGTCTCATATTCCGCACCCAACTGAATATCGATCACCTTTTCGGCAGCGTTCGGAAGCGGCAAGCCAACAGATTCATTGAAGATTGACCAACTTTCATTGAATCTGATAAATGGAACCAGTAGATCGAAGTAGAAAGCACGAATAGTGTAGTTTTGCGATGGCTGAGTTCTCCAATAGAAGACTACCATTCCTGAATCGTCGGCTGTGACGTTGGCCATGCTTTGAGTTCCATTTCTTAGTTCCAGAACTACATTTGAAAGCGGATCTATTGTGGGAAATCTACGAGCAAAGACAGTCAATCTTGTCATACTAACATTTACATTAAAGGAGATCGAGCTATCGAATTGTATATTAGTCTCATTAAGAGTCAGCACATTCGAATAATCAGAATGTTCATAGAATACCTTGACTTGGTGATTATCAGATGAATTATACCACCATAGTTCTCCTACGAGCCAATTAACACCACCAGACTCGTAATAGATTGAAGTTGTTGCGTTGGCCATTGGGCTTCCTGTGGACTGGTTGAAAAGACCAACTATGTAGTGCTCTGCCCAATTAGGCATCAAATCATACTGTGTCAGATTATCGATATCGGTAATGTTTACAAGTAGCCGATTAATATTTACCTTAAGATCTAGGGTCTGAGTGCAGTTGATGTTGTAGTTTGAGAATGTGTTGTTCAAAACAGAGGTGGTATGCCCCAAGTTAGTTACATAGGTTACTGTGATGTTGTAATTATTGTCTGGAACATCTGGGAAGAAGACCTGACCGTCGATATCAGTTAATGCCCATTGGTTGTAGCCACTAAGATTGTTTGCTTGGACCGTGGTATTGACTATAGTAACATTTGCGCGAGCAACAAATAATCCTTCATAGTTTGACACAGTCACCGTAACATCGCTAACAATAGTATATTCTGCCTGCATTCCGATGGTTATGTCCAAACTGTCCTTTGTATGATTAAGATGATAATTTAGATAATTTTCAAAAATCTCTTTCCATTTGTCTACGTCGCTAGTAGAAGTAAAACCCAACACTTCTATAATGATATAGCCTGTTCCTCTCTGAATTATTCTGATTCGATGTCCTGTGGGGCCTCCACCGCTATCTGTCACGTTGGCTATTGAAGAATATTTAGCAAAATCTGTAATCGTATCAAATCCATCTGAGAGCGAATTGAAAGATTCTGTTCGAATATCGTATGGATTAGTTGTGATTTCGTGCTGTTGCAGCGGTTTCTTGTAGCTTTCTCCGTGAGAGCTTTCAAACTGAATTCCAGTCAGCGGTTGAGCAGGATTGCTAGATGTTATTTGCTGAATAACTAATATTCCGCCACTCGCAATGAAGGTTTCCAAGTCCGATCTGAATTGAAAATCTATGTCAAGTTTTCCAGGAATTTCGATACCATCCAAGGAGTCTTGCCCAAATATTATCATTGAATACTCATCAGGTACTAGGTCAATACTGTTATTCTGCCAACCCCACCCGCCCCTGAAGTGACTGCCCGCTTTTACGCTTTCATTGAATAATGCTGTTTGAGCCGTCCCTAATTCTGCAGCAAGTTGCTGGGCCGATTCCCATGATCGCCAGTCCTGAGCGTTTTTCACGTAAGCTATTCCTTTAGCCAGACGAGGATCTAAGCTATAGCTTGGAGGGCTTTTAGGACCCCCGGGAGCATCAGCAGTGTCAAAGTATATGTAGAAGGTTCTGTTTGTGTTTTCAAGTGTGGTACCGTTCATGGCCCAATAGACATCACCTACAGCATTGGTAGAATTGTCATATGTGGCTGCAGGGATGAATAAACTTGGCAATTCAATGTTTGTTTCTGATGTTGCATTCCACTCTACAACTCTTATCGAGTTATTATCATGAGGAGAGCCAATACCCAGATCTAGGAGAAGTTGAGTGAAGTTAATCCCTCCGATTTTTATGGGTATGTCTGATGTATTGTGACTTGTTGTGTTTACCGTGACCGGAACCCTGTGATTCCAACTGTAATCCCACCAATCAGCGCTATCTGGAGATGCTGAAACGAGGGGAGTTGCTATTGATGATACCATCGAGATCAGGAATAGGGTGAACAGTATTGACACTACTAGTCTCTTTTTGAATGCTTGCATGAAAACCACTTTCGTAGATCTGTCTCATGAATTGGAGTCAGATATGTTTATGTTATAGTATTCACATAACGAGATTTAAGATTTTCGCAAGCTTATTAATTAATCAGAAAGATAATCACAAAAAGTAGTCTAGATATCTACCTTTATCTCAATATGACCTCTTTTCTCATCCATCCATCGAGCCAGTCCGCGCCCTACCATGATCCCGAAGATTAGCCTGATTTCTTTTGCAGGTAACGTATGAAAACCCCACTTCTCTTTTTTGTCATTGATAATATCGAAAACCGTTATGTCCATTCTTCCAGTGTTAAGTGCCCAATTGTAGATTATTTCAGCCCACTCGTTTAGAGTTCTCCAATATATTCTTAGTCTGGTCTCTTTATCATCCAAGAATTTGGCCAAGTCCTTCTCAACAAGGGTTTTCATAATTTCTCGCAATGCATCCACTTTGGGAGATAGCTTATCGAATGGATGTTCACCCATCAACAAGACCAGCGTTACTATATGAAGGATCTTTGCTCGGGACCATTGAAACAAGAAATCAGCCCATTCACTTCTCCATGAATCAATATGCTCTTTATCGGAGGGCATCCAGTACATCCATCGAACGTTTTCAGGATTTGCCACCCATTCATATAAGTTGTATATCTTTTCCAATTCTAAAGAGATTTCTTCAGCGACTGCTTTTGGGATCTGCTTTTCGAGAGAATCTTGGACTGTTTTGGTTTCTTCTATCGTCTCAACTCCGTCTGCTTTCACCATAGTCTCAACTTCTTCTCTCAGTTCCTTAAGTTCTTCTTTGATCTTCTTCTCTTTGTCGATCTTTTCTTTTGGGGGTTTCTTAATTTTTTTGCGTGGCTTTTCCTTTACGGACAATATATATCACCAATTTATTCTGAAGCAAATTCCTTTGTCCACTCTTCGTATTTTTGTAATTCATCTGGAGAAACAGTGGGTTTGATCTTTTTCATGGATTTTATGAAATCTTCACGATTTACTGGACGAACCATAATGTCTTTTCTGGTTAACGTACCGGCTGTGTCCAGCTCACGTATTGGCATCATTGCAGCATCCCTGCATATTAACGCAATGTCTGAGCCAGAGTATCCTTCAGTAAGTGTTGCAAGCTCGTCAAAATCGACATCTGGAGCAATTTCGATTCCCCTGACGTGAATTCTAAAGATTTCGCGACGACCTTCATTATCAGGAAGAGGCACGTAAATCCTTTTTTCAAACCTTCTACGAAAGGCAGGGTCAAGATCCCACGGCCTATTTGTGGCACCAAGAACTACTACTTGTTCTCCCTTTCGTTTTCGAACACCGTCCATTTCAATTAACAGCTGTGTTTTCATTCTTCGTTCTCCTCCAACCTCATCGCCCGATCTGACTGTTGCCAAAGCATCCACTTCATCGATAAATATCACAGAAGGAGAACCCCTTCTCGCAACGGTGAATAACGTGGCCACTAGCTTTTCCGATTCGCCCAACCACTTCGAAACTAAAGAGGCGGCATCAGCACTGAAGAATGTTGCATTGCATTCATTTGCCACAGCCTTCGCAAGTAATGTTTTTCCACATCCAGGTGGTCCAACCAGCAGAAGTCCACGCCAAGGCTCCCTTGCACCGGTGAAAATATCAGGTCTGAGCATCGGAAGAATAACTGCTTCTCTTAAGGCCTGTTTTGCCGTTTCCAGATTCGCCACATCTTCCCATTCAACACTTGGTTTTTCAGTGATTATAGTGTCTGAGATTGCTTCTTGGAGTGCTTGATCTTCCTTCGTTATTGCTTTCCCAGCTGCTTTTTCCGATACTACTGACAAGCCCGGGCTTATGCCTTGTAGCTCTTTAGCCCTTTGTACGTATTGCTCTGCTTTCTCATAACAAGTTTTTCTAAGCGCAGGATTTTTCGTTAATTTTAGAAATCTCATCAAGATATCAGCTGCTTGAATATATTTTTGTACAGCCAGTTTCGGTTTACCTTCCTTGTCAAGCTTAACAGCTTCCTTTGCCATCTGGGTGGCATATTTAAACAACTTTTCAGACATTGATTTCATCCTCAGGAACTAGGATTCGGTAAATCATTTTGCAAGGCTACTAACCTATTGGAAGAACAGCCCTAAAAAACTTGAGTCATAAACAGCCACATTCTGATGGAATTTCGTAAGCTTTAATTGTGTGTGTTGTACAGTTTTTCAGTGACTAACGAGGTGTAATAGTTGCCATTAGGTCGTTTGTTTGATTGGTTAGGAGGGTCTAAGAGAAAAAGGCTTGAAAAGGCCATTTTCCAACTAGATCTGCTTACAAGAAAACTTGACAGACAAAGAACGTCTCTAGAAAGAGAAGGCGACAAGAGTCGTACCAAAGCTCGAAAACAACGCATCAAAGGGAATAATGAAGCTGCCAAAACATATGCAAAGCATTATCTGCAATTTCAGAAATGGGCTCTGGGCATTGATAATTATAG
>JBHLKK010000055.1:0-10765 GCA_048886745.1 Candidatus Hodarchaeota archaeon
AGCATTGGAATATGTATGGGAGGAGAAAGAGCTTTATATTGGAGACTCACTGGTAGAGAGAATCTTTGGTTTTTTTCACAGCTCTATAATATACCGGGCAAGATTGCGAAAGAACGTATTAACCGACTGTTGAAATTGGTTGAACTTGAAGACCGGGCAGATGATATGGTAGAAAGATACTCTCGAGGTATGAAGCAAAGGCTTCACATTATTAGAAGTCTTGTAAACGATCCTCCGACCCTTCTCTTGGATGAACCAACTTTGGGATTGGATCCTGCCTCTGCTCGAGTCATCAGAGATTTCATAAAGAACGAATTGCAGAAGAAGGAATCAAAGACGATATTGCTTACGACACACTATATGGAAGAAGCAGATCAACTATGCGATAGGATTGCAATAATCGATCAAGGTAAGATCATTGCCCTAGATACGCCTGAGAATCTAAAGAAAAGCATACAAGAGGTAAGCATAATAAGAATCGAAGCTCTAAACTTTCAACAAGAAGGTGAGGAACTACTAAAAAAGATAAGCGGAGTTAAGGAAGTAGCCTGCACTTATGAGGATTCTTCCACCTCCGGAGCCATAATCAGAATCCATGCTGAAGAAACCGAAGAAGTCCTGCCAGATATTACAGAAACGTTAATCAAAAATGGATCTAGAATACGTGTCATACAAGAAACAAGACCGACCCTTGAGGATGTATTTATTGAACTCACTGGAAAGAGGTTGAGGGATTGAATCTAGCCAAAGAATGGAGAACATTCAAGGCCATATTCGTACGCAATATTAAGCTGTTCATGTCGTATAAGGCATGGGTAGTTGCAACCATAATATGGCCGATACCTCTACTGGCTCTCAACATCTATACATACAAAGCCTTAGGAACAGATGTCGAAATCTCTCAAGCGCTTTTGGGATCTTATGGAATAGCGAGCATGGCGGGCATGGTCATCATAGGAACGATAGTCTACCTTCTCTATAATCGTCTTCTCTGGGGAACTGGAGTATCGATCCAGTGGGAAAGATGGATGGGGACCATTGAATCGCTGTTCGTTACTCCGGCCAGCCGCATGACTATATTGCTTGCTTCAGGAATGTCTTCTATGGTTGAAGGATCCTGGTGGATTGCGTGTATATTCGTGATTAGCTGGCTCATGTTCGGTGCTCAACTAAATTTAGCAAATATAGGAGTGTTCATGGCCTGCTTGATTTCTACAATAATTGCTTTGATTGCGATAGGTGTTTTCTTTGCAGGATTCTTTGTCTTGACGAGGGCAGCTGATCAGTTGGCAACAACGTTACAGGCACCCATACGGTTCTTTTCAGGAGTCGTCTACCCCGTATCAGCCCTTCCTGTGGCGTTTCAGTATGTTTCCTATATCATACCGGTGACCTATGGTATTCAGGCGTTGAGGAAGGTAACACTTCTTGGAGGAGGGATTCTGACGGTAATTTCGGAGTTGTTGTTCCTTTATGTTTTTGCCGCAGCGTTTTTTGGGGCAGCATATGTTGCTTTGAAGATTCTTGAAAGAACGGCGAAAAAGAGAGGTAGCTTATATACATTCTAAGGGTGATGAAAATGGGATTAGCATCAGCTATGCGAACACTAAAAGCAACAACCTCGTCTCAATTAAAGATGATCATCAGATACGTCTCCGTAGGGGGCCTCATCGGATTCAACATAGGCGTTCCTCTATTTTTTGTTTTCACGTCATGGATTGTTGCGCAAATTATGGTGACCACTGGGTCAACATTCTTTGCTTCACTTACGGGTACAACCGATTATGTAGGTTATACGATAGTAGGCTTTGCATTCAATAGTCTCATCTTCTCATCAGTCTTTGGTGGAGGAAGTGCCATTAGAGGGGAACAGGAACATGGTACTGCAGAACTTGTGTTTGTCACCCCATCGAATAAGGTAGTCTGGCTGCTCGGAAAGATGTTTGCAGGTCAGATCTACGGGTCAATAAGTTTTGTTACTGTTTTTGTTCTTGGAACACTTATGTTTGGAATGGACCCAATTGCTGCTCCGAACATCCTTTGGGCTCTAGTAAGCATAGTTCTTACAATGGTCGGGCTTTCATCATTTGGCTTCATTCTTGCAGGGATATGTTTTTTTGCTAAACAGGAGGATGCGATAACACAAGCGCTCTGGCCCATTATGGTTTTCTTCTGTGGTCTTGCGTTTCCTGTTGAGATATTGCCTCAATGGGGCCAAGCAATTTCCTGGATCTTTCCGTTAACACATGGAGTTAATGCTACTCGAGGAGCCATTCTGTTTGGTATGGGGATTTCCAGTCCTGTTATGGCAGGATCACTGCTGACTCTTCTAGGACAGACAGCTGTTCTGCTTCCAATTGGGATATTGCTTTATTTGAGGCTGGAGAAAATGGCCAGAAAACAGGGTTCTCTAGGAACATATTGATCCACCTTTAGGAAGCAAAGGGTTATTTTGGAAAGGAATAGACAAGAGAGGATAATGAGGATGCGACAAACTGAGATTATCTCCCCAAAGTAGGGGTAAGCCAAGAGCAGGCAAGCCGAGTTAACCTAAGCGAAGGCAGTGCAGGCTAAGTCAAGAGAAGCTGAGTTAATCACCAGCAAAGATTGATCGATTTAAGATATTCTCTAATTAGTCATCATCCAACCTTAAAAGCACCACAAAACAGAATTTTCATAGTTTTTTACTCTCTATGCTTTCGATACAGAAGATCAATAAGTTCCTTCCACGTTCTGCATCGAAATCTTGCTTTGAGCTCCAAAAGCTTCCAATAGCTCTCCTCGGGAATACTTATCTTCTTCAAAGCTCTCCCCTATATACTCCTTTTGCCGCATAATACTTATTAGTATCCTCTATTTATCCATTTTCATGGAGGTATGACGTATGCCAGAGATTAGAGTTGTAGTCTCTGAGGAACTGGACAGGTACATGAGTACAGTAGTTCAGAAGGGTATGTTTGGTAGCAAGGCAGAATTGATTCGAGCAGCTCTGATCAGATACTTTGAAACACTGCCAATAAGGGTACCGAGCGGTTATGATGATACAACCATGTTTTCACCAGATGGCAGAATCTTTCAGCTGGAATATGCCCTGGAAGGTGCTCAAAGAGGTGCCATAATAGTTGGTCTGCATTATCGTGATGGAGTCATGCTAGCAAAGGAGAGACGATACTTAGGACACTTTCCAAAGGGTGGAACCATCATATCAAGTCCCTGGGAAGGATACAAAATAGATGAGCATATTGGAACAGTACCGACAGGCATGGGTTCAGATTTTATCCTGCTCAAGGATAAGGCGACAAAGGAAGCACAGATCTATAGGGAGCAAAATGGAGAACCGATTAGCGTTGAGGAACTTGTCAAAAGGCTGAGCATTTTCATGCAGTCCTACACCATGAAAAAAGACGTAAGACCATTGGGTTGTATTCTATTGGTTGGTGGAGTTGATCAAACCGGACAGCGCCTTTTTTCTTTAGATCCAAGTGGATTTTACAGCGAAGTCGTATACAATGTTGTCGGTTATCAAAGTGCTGAAACAGAAGAGACTTTGGAAAAGAACCATAAATCAAGCATGACACTGCAACAAGCACTTAGCTTAATCATAAAAGCAGTTCTAAAAGAGGAAACGAGAAAGCCCGAAGAAATCGCCGTGGCCATAGTCGAAGCAAAGACAAAGGCATTGAGAGAAATAACACTTGAAGAAGTTAGGAATGCTTGGAAGACGGTTTTCAAGAAAAAGATAGATTAGATATCTTGCATCCTTTCTTTCCCACTGACGAATCTAAATGAACCGTGACATCTTAGAACATATGTTCTAACTATGGAAAGCATTATTACTGACTTCGTTCATAATTGCTCTTGCAATTGGATTTGCCATACATTTGCAACATGGCTATGTTTGTGTCTTATCGATCGATAAGGGCAGAATTGGAGTAAAACCAACAGAGATGGTAATGCTGAAATGTGATATTTGCAAGAAGCATGTTAGATTGCTCCATCCTATAAGAATGGCTAGAACAATAACAAGGAATGGCGTGACAACGACAGAAAGAGAACTACAATATGTATGTCGAGAATGCTATGATAGATTTGAGAATAGGCAATGATAGCTGGTCGGTTTCGAATTGCTAATGTCATATGGGGGGGGAGAAGTTTGGCTAATGAGATTCCGATGCCTGTTGTATTAGGTATTATGTTCGCCGCAGTGATGGGCATCATAATCCTATTCATTCTTCAAGCAAAAGTTTCGCGAAAAATATTCGAGAGGGGTATAAGAAAGGCAAGAGAGTTGGTAAAAGAAATAGAAGAGGGCCCCATTACTCGTCGCGACATCATTAGGGGACGTTATGTTATAAAACTGGCTAGGAAATACGGTCCAGCCAAAGCTATTCTTCTCCAGATCGCCATTTTCACACCCTTTATTTTCCGTGTCGCCTTCTTTGTGCTCATTACCTTCACAAGCTTTACCCTCATCGAATCCCTCATAATAGGCATCCTTTTAATCATTATGGTAACTGCCCCGATGATGTTGTTTATGTACTATTGGCTTAAGGAGGCAGTAAAAAAGAATAGTGAAGAGGAAAAGGGGAATCAGAGTGTTTTTTGACGGTCGGAGTCCAATAAGAAACATTTTTGTGAATTGGGGAAATGGTTTTGCTGGGGGAGAAATCTGGCTATCAATAACAGCAGGAGAAGACGAAAACAACATCAGCTGCTTGGTATCTCCGTATTAGACTGCCATCGAAAGCATTTATACAAAAGGCATTTTGCGCTAGAACATATGTTCCAAACATTCTTCAGGCAATTATCAAGATTCCATAAGACGGGATAGATTCCTGATTATCAGAATCCGGTCAAGTATCATTTAGCATGCGTACCCCTAATTTCAGTTCGTCAATTCTTCAAGTATAGAAGAAGTACTTTCCTCTCGTGCCCGTCGCTTAAGGGCTTTCATATCAACATCAGTATATCTTAGTATTGCCTTCACATCATCCTTATCCTTGAAAGCCCTCTCCTTCGGAACAGTTGCTTTTATCATACGAAGCTTTGATAAAATCAGCCCCTCGGGGGTCTGATAGAAAGTCGACAAACCCAAGATTGTTCCACGTTTCTTCTCAAGATTCTTCTCGGACAGTATGATGTCAACAGTGAAGGGTGTTCTCTTGTCCATAAGGGTAACAATTCTATAGCCCGATTCAAAAGCGTCACCAATTTTCCGCTCGTCAACTTGTATCTCAGCATTCCTTAATGGTGTGACGAGATGGGTATTGATTTTTTCTGGAGCGACTTTTACTACAATGTCTACGTCCATGGTAGTTCGAGGCGTACCATAATAGCTTGCTGCTAAAGCTCCAGTAAACATATAGTCGGTTCTGGTGGTGTTAAGGTTTTCTACTATTCTTCTGATAAGGCCCTCAAAAGTATCCACCTTCTAAACCTCATGATGAAGTCTTTTCTTATACATAATTCTTGCCCTAATCTTATCTAGGAGTTCTTCTTCTTTGATTGTCCTATCTTGGTCCCTAAGGGCATCAGCGCAAATATGGATGCATGTATCAATCATGTCTATTGAGAGATTCACCTTTTCCTCTGGCTTCAACTTTTCAAAGGACAATTGCACCACCCAATACTCTATGTGATGTTTTAACCTTAAAAAACATCTCTCACCCTAAGAATATGCGTTTTTCTGCACTCAAGTCCTCCCCTTTTGTAAGAAACCATGGATAAGTGTTATTCTGAGCGATTCAAATCCTTTTTAGGAATAAGAGGACAACAAGCATTTTATCTTAGAACATAGGCACCTGTATTTACTTATGATTAAAGACATTACTTTTCCTGCCTCAGTTATCTGTGGAAATGGACCTTCAAAAAAGTGTTTTTTGATCTAGATAGAGTTCTCTTCAAAGTAACGTAAAACATATAAAAAAGAAAGTAACCCCTAGTACCAGAGGAGGGGACGTAAATTCAAATCGATCCAACTTTATTAAACACAATAATGGTTGGCATTTTTACGTTATTCGGCGCATCCTTTGGGGGTCTGATAACCTATTTGATCAGTCGACAACGAATGAAATATGAGGAGGAGCAGCACCTGAAAGAAGAAAGAACAGGCAAATTCGAAGATTTGGCTGAAAATATCCTTAACCCAATATTCTATGAATTGCGCTCTAACTCCCCTAAACTGCATAAAGCGGCGAATCTCTTGATAGAGTTTATTACATACAATCCTGAAAGCCCTACACCGTTAGATTTGAGTACTCGTCGAAAACAGATGACGCCCGAATTAACAGAATGGAATCTTATCAACAAGCACAAAAGGCGGTATTTTTTTGACAGATTATGGAATGACTTATCAGCCATTTATGGTGGTTTCGAAGCTTATGATTCTATTGTTGAAGTTCTTTTTACACAATTTATTCGATTCAAAAATGAGTTTGACAAAATAGAAAGCCCGGAATTCACTCCTGAGCAAAAAAAAGAGAACATGAATATAATGAAACGTTTCTATCAGCAGCAAATATCAATGATCTATGGCACGATAACGACTATCGCCCCCCGTCTGCTCCTTTGGTCTAATGAAATGGTCCAAAGAATCGACAGTCTGCTCAAATTCCTATCAATTGATTCGACGGAGTTAGAAAGACTCGCCTTAGAATCTCTAGATAGGCAATACGAACCAATCTCCGAGGAATTCCCTGAGGGATTTTTCAGACTCGCAGGTTTGTTTGATTTGAAGTTTAGGTATATAGGTATGTCGCAGACGTTAATACTATTTGAGAGTCAGGAAAAAAACATAGCCTTGAAGTTAAGCGACCCGAAGATTGAAGAATCTGAGAGAGAGGAACTCAAGGATAATCTGGAAAAAATAAAAGATGGCAGAGAAGAATTGGAAAAGCAAATTGTGGAATTGGAGGAGCAAATTGCTATTCAAAGCAAGGATTTTGAAGAGAAGTAGAAATACCGGGAATGAATTTCGAACTCCATTTCATATAGCCACGATGACGCCTGATGAAGGGGCGAAAGAATCGATGAGTTCTGGATTCGACGATCAAGATATGTCAGGAAAAAAGAGAAGAGATGAGTTTTACCCTCGTCTTCTCAATAGCCATACGGCAACAGCAGCTATTACTACCACCCCACCAGCCCCTGCGACAATTCCCACCAATAGGATTGGAAATCCTCCAACAGTAGACGGTCCCACACCCTCAGTACTCCTAATGTAGACAACATTGTAGTTTCCATTAGGGTGCCGATAGATTATGTGCGCGTACCCCCATTTTCCAATAATCATATTGGGATAACGTTCATCAATACTGGTCTGAGTTGTGTTCACAGGTGTACCCCAGACACCAATAGTGTCATTCGTGTAGAATATCTCATAGTCTGCTGAATCGTTTTGATAGAAAGCAACATGAATCTTATTTGAACCATCGCACACTAGTGTTGGTGAGCTTGCATGCAGATTGGTGGCGCTAATGTTTACTATGGGCCCCCAGGTATCTCCGGTTTTGTTCATATAGAGTATATTATAGTTAATACCGGTATAGTTTATATAAGCCACGTGAACATTGCCTGCACTATCGAGACTCATTGAAGGAAAAACATCAGCTTTGTCATTCGCCGTAACATTTGTTATGCTCCATGTTCCTTCAACGTTATTCGCGTAAAATATCTCAAAATCTACAGTATCATGCCCATACCAGACAATATGAGCCTTATTCTGAGCATCTATCCCAAGTTTCGCCCAGTTATCCATGATGTCATTTTGTGTGACATTGAGCGGTGAACTCCAAGATCCTCCAATGTTGTTGGTATAGAATATTTCATAATCATTTGTGGTGCTCCCATCGTATCCGACCCAGGCAGCATGAAGATTCCCGTTATTATCAATTGCTATCATGCCTGTTGCGTCGTTCTCTGTATTCTGCGATATATTTAGAGGTGCACTCCATCCACTTGAGGTTTTGCTGACATAAAATACCTCAATATCTTGAGAATCATTACTAGTATAGAGGATATGTAAGTTTCCTTGTCCGTCAACCGTAACTGTGGCTGATCCGTCATAAATATCGTTTTGTGTCACGTTGTAGGGTGTACTCCAAGAACCAGTCACGTTACTTACATAGAACACCTCCCTCGTATTATCATCTACACCGTCGTAGGCCGTATAGATAATGTGTATGTTCCCTTGCGGATCTACAGCCAACCCTCTGCCAAAACTGGATGTGCTTGCTTCCCAGCTTGTTTGAGATATGTTTACGGGTGTTGTCCAAGAATCACCAGCATCTGCTGCAAGAATTCGAGATGGAGAAGCCGCCTGTAATGAAGGCATAGAGACAACCAATATTGTGGAGATTGCGACTAAGGCAAGAGTTAGATTCTTTAACTTGCCCAAGAACTCTCACCCCCCGATCATTTATGAATAGCATTAAGGGTAGTTTGAACTAAATAATGTTTTTGATAACGAAGATTTGTCCTGATTAATACCTATTGAGAGCTTAACCAGAGTGAGCAAAGATTGATTGGTCATCTTCAAGCTTCGCTTATTATGCATTAGCCGGCCTGAATTGACTTCCTATCAGAACCTATGTTTGTATAAACGTCGCTCTATAACATTAAGAGTATAACATCGTTATACTTATAAACTATGACTTTCATACTTATAACAGTGTTAATTAGAGGCAAACTATCTTGAAAAAAGACGCAATATGTATAGGGTGTGGTGTAGAACTCACAGACAAATATGAAAGAAAAGTCTGTGCGCAATGCCTGTTGGGACTGGATCTCAGAGTAACCAAAGAGCAGTCAGAAGATATAGTCAGACAACTCAATGAGATACTGGCAGTATTTGGCTCAGATGTTGCAGCAGCTTTCAATAAGGATCCAGCGGCTAGGAGTTTAGTTGAAGTCCTAACCTCCTACCCAGGGATCCAAGCCATACTTCTTCATAGAGTAGCTCATTTCTTTTGGAATATAGGTCTTCCCTTCATCCCAAGGTACATTTCTAACATCACAAGGCAAATAACTGGAATCGAAATACATCCAGGAGCCAAAATAGGAAAGAATTTCTTCATTGACCATGGATCTGGCACGGTCATAGGAGAAACGACGGAAATAGGAGATAACGTAACAATATATCAAAATGTGACACTAGGCGGGACCAGTTCAAAGCCAGTAAAACGCCATCCAACTATAGGTAACAATGTGGTTATCGGGACCGGTGCAAAAATCTTGGGACCAATAACCATAGGGGATAATGTGAAAATAGGAGCCAACTCAGTGGTAACTAATGATGTCCCCCCAAACTCAGTCGTAGTTGGAGTTCCGGGTAGAATAACGAGAAGAGAAGGGAAAAAAGTTCCTAAAATAGATTTATCGCATGGTGATCTACCAGATCCTTTGATTGATTTACTGGCAAAAGTAGAGAATCGAATAGGAGATTTAGAAGAAAAAATCAGGGAGATGAAAAACGTTAGGAAGAGTATATAACAACATAATCGAGACCATAGGTCGAACACCGCTGGTCCGGTTGAATAGGATAGCCAAGGATACAAAAGGCCTTGTCTTGGCAAAATTGGAGTCATTTAACCCAGGCGGCAGTGTAAAAGATAGGATTGGCATGTCAATGATCATCGCCGCCGAAAGGGGGGGTCTGATAAGACCAGGTGACAGAATAATTGAGCCGACTTCAGGCAACACTGGTATTGCACTGGCTATGGTTGCTGCAGCAAAGGACTACAAACTGACTTTAACTATGCCTGAAAGCATGTCTATTGAAAGAAGAAAGATACTCATAGCTTTGGGTGCGGAGATAATTCTTACCCCTGCATCCGAAGGTATGAAAGGTGCCGTTGAAAAAGCTGAGGAAATCGCCAATAAAGAAAGGAAGGTGTTCATCCCGCAGCAGTTTAAGAATCTGGCAAATCCAGAAATTCATAGAAAAACTACCGCAATAGAAATACTTGAAGACACCAATGGAAAGGTTGATGCATTTGTTGCGGGGGTAGGCACTGGAGGTACCATCACAGGAGTAGGGGAAGTTTTGAAAAACCAATTGGGGGCTGAAGTTCAAGTAATCGCGGTTGAGCCAACAGATTCACCGGTTTTGTCAGGGGGGGAAGCAGGACCGCATAAGATTCAAGGTATAGGAGCCGGATTCATCCCGGAAATAGTGAATATGAAAGTTATAGATCGGATAATCCAAGTGGAACATATCGACGCCGTTGAGACAACCAGAAAACTAGCAAGACTAGAAGGGATATTTGCAGGGATATCCTCTGGCGCCGCTGTGTGGGCGGCCCTCCAGATTGCCAAAAACGTGCCTCCGCGAGATAACATAGTAGTGGTTCTGCCTGACACTGGTGAGAGATATTTGACTACAGCACTATTCGAAAATCCATAGATATCCAGAGAATTCCATCAAGAATTGATTCTTGTTTTAGTCACGAATATCATTATTTTTCTCGATTTTCCATCTAACTCCAACAGGGGTATCCTGAAGAGTCACTCCCATCGTTCTCAGTTTGTCCCTTATTTCATCGGCTGTTTTCCAATCCTTTCTTTTCCTTGCCTCTTCCCTCTTTTTGATCAGTTCTTCGATCTCCACCTGCAATTCCTTCATTACATCCTCAAATTCCAGCCCAAAGACTTGTGAAAAACGTTTGAATAATTCTAAGGCACGCTTTAGAGCATCCCTGTTCCTTCTTTTCTCCAGATACTTGTTTATCTCTTTCGCCAGTTCATGAAACACCTTTAAGGCAAGTGG
>JBHLKK010000056.1:0-10664 GCA_048886745.1 Candidatus Hodarchaeota archaeon
TGGATTCGATAGGTTCCAGCATGGAATATACTCTTTCTGCTATCTCATATGCATGTTTTGCTGCCGAGTCTCTTGAGGAATTCCACAGTTGAACGGTACAGATCGGTTCCCCCTTTTCAACAATTGCCTCGGTTGGGGGTATGTCCACAATATGGTCAATTTTCGTCAAGTCTGGAATTCTACTAATCTCTCTTGCAAACAATATTAGTTTCACTGCGCATCCATTAATCAAGACAGGAGCAGTCCTAAGATCTCCTAAACATGCTCTGATGTGCTCCTCGATCAGATTCAAACCTGAAACAGCCTCGATACATTCAAGGGTCCCCTGGAAACGGGGATTACATTCCATGATGATCGGAGTTCCCTCTGGCGAAATGATAAAATCAAAACCGTTTGAACCAACCAGCTCAAAATCTTCTCCAAGCTTCAATGAGGCTCGAATGATCGACTCAACTATATCTTTCTCGGCTTCTAATGGCACGATGTTTCCGCAATAACTAAAGGGTGCGCTGACGCCCAGTTCCTTCAAACCTATCAATTGTTCATTAGCCGTCACCGATATGCATTTCTCTCCGTCACCCAGAATAGAGACGCTTACGTCAAGCTTGCCCTCTACGTATTTCTGTATGTAAGCGGACTCTCTTTGATCAATCGAGATACTCTTCCATGCATCCCTGAGTTCATCAACGTTTTCTGCAAGCTTGAGTCTAAATCCACCCGAGGTAGCATAAGGCCTCAAAACAATTGGATATTGAAATTTGTCTGCCACAGAAATCGCATCCTCAATACTCGATATCCTCTCTGTAGGCGGTGATCCTATTCCAAGCTTCCTAGCATGTTTGAGGAATCCAATTCTATCTCTTACTTTCTGAACTGCTCTTGGTTTGTTCCCCAGAATTGGGGCTATTTCTGCTAAGGACTTCCATAGGGCTGGGTAATCATCGAACCCACTATCGACCAGAATATAGTCAATGTCCTTGTGTTTCTTAGCCAGTTTGAAAGCCAGCTCTACCAGTTTCCTGCTTAATGGAGCTTCAGATTCTGACGGATGCTCTCCGAGTCCATATGTTGTGATCGCTTCAACATCATCTGCGATCTTTCTGAGATCTTGATCGCCCCAGTAATCTACAACATATACTCTATGTCCCATTCTCTTGGCCGAGACTGCAATCGGTCGGGAGTTCGAACCAACCACAAGAAATCTGAATTTCTTCACTTTTATCCCTGTTTGTTCATTTGACTTCTTTCTTAACTTTTTTTCGCCATAAATAGATGTTTTGATCCTGGGAATCATATAAATTATCGTATGAATTGTAGGAAAACGTTTATAATATATACTTATTTATAACTGGAGAAAGAAGGATATTCGGGGTTGACTGCTATGCAGGTAGCGGTTGAAAAGAGGAGAAAAAAGAAGGAAAAGAAAAAAGAAAAGATACTGACCGAAACCCAATCGGTCTGTCCTGAATGTTTCTTGGACGAAAAACCCAGACTTCTTCCCGCAAAAATTATAGAGCGAGATGGAAAGGTCTGGATACGACGCACATGCCCCGAGCATGGTGAGATTGAGGAACTCTACTGGGGTTCATCAAGGATGTATAAGAAGGCCAGGAAATTTGCTCACGATGGTCCTGGCATCTTCAATCCCAAATTAGAGGTAGAGAATCCATTATGTCCATTAAGTTGCGGTTATTGTAGGATTCATCAGAGTGGACCTGCCTTGGGGAATCTTGTGGTTACGAATCGCTGCGATCTAAATTGCTGGTATTGCTTCTTCTTTGCAGAAAAGGCAGGATATGTTTACGAACCAACCTTGAACCAAATTAGGGAGATGGTCCGGAACTTCACGAGAGTCCGACCGGTTCCTGGCAAGGCCCTTCAAATTACCGGCGGAGAGCCAGCTATGAGGGATGACATAGTTGATATCATAAAACTTGTGAGAGAAGAAGGGGTTACCCATATTCAATTTAACACAGATGGCATAAAGCTTGCAACTGATTCTAAGATGCCTTCTAGACTTAGAAAAGCAGGAATAAACACCGTTTATCTGAGTTTTGATGGTACAAACCCCAAAACCAATCCCAAAAATCACTGGGAAGCACCCTACGCCGTGCAAAACTGCAGGAGAGCAGGTCTAGGTGTTGTTTTTGTTCCAACAGTTATTAGAAGCATAAATGATCATGACCTGGGCAACATAGTTCGCGTAGCTCTCGACAATATTGATATTGTTCGTGGCGTGAATTTTCAACCGGTCTCTCTAACAGGCAGGATTACGCATAGAGAGCGAGGCAAACTCAGGATAACGGCTCCTGATGTAATCAAAATGATTGAGGAGCAGACCGACGGACAGATTGCAGAAGAAGATTGGTATACCTGTCCGGTCACTACAGGGCTCTCTCACCTTGTAAAGGCTCTAACTGGAAGGTCTCAGTTTGAACTCACAAATCATTTTGCCTGTGGTCTTGCAACATACGTTTTCAAAGATAATGGCAAACTAATACCAATAACAAGATTTGTAGATGTTGACGGCTTTGTCGAATACGCCAATGAGAAAGCCTACGAAATAAGCTCTGGAAAGAACAAGATTATTACTTCTCTAAAAATACTCTTTAATCTCAGGAGATTCATTGACAATAAAAGAAAACCTAAATATCTGAAGCTTTGGAGACTTCTCATAGATGTCTTACTGCGGCATGATTACAGGGCTTTGGGCTCGTTTCACACTAAATGTGTACTTCTTGGAATAATGCATTTTATGGATCTTTATAACTACGATGTTGAACGAGTTAGACGCTGTAACATCGTCTACCTTTCCCCAGACGGTAGAATAATCCCGTTCTGTGCATACAATACGCTGTCAATGCTATACCGTGACAAAATACAGGTAAAGTACGGGCTAACTGTGGATGAGTATACAAAGGCGAGAGGCGCTGACTTGAAAGCGGACCTATACAGGAGAGACTTGAAAACACTAAAGAGCGGGGATGCTTATCAAAGATTCTACAGAGGTGTAAGCTAAGAACGCCGTCCGCAACCTGTAAATATGGGGGTTCAACGATTGATGAAGCAACCGACTCTGGCTGTTGACACAATAATTAGAACCAAAGACGATAAGATAGTCTTGGTAAAACGTAAGTTTCCGCCTTTCGAGGATTCATGGGCTCTTCCCGGCGGGATAGTTGAGTATGGGGAAACTGTTGAAAATGCTGCTGTGAGAGAGGCAAAAGAGGAGACAGGTTTGGAAGTCATGGTAAAGAGTCTTGTAGGTGTGTACTCCGATCCCTCACGAGATCCTCGAGGGCATGTCATCTCAATATGCTATTTGTGCGATGAAATCGGAGGAACTCTGGCTGCGGATACAGATGCAAAGGTGGTAAGAACCTTCACAGCAGAAGAATATGCCACTCTGGAATTGGCCTTTGATCATAAAATGATGCTTAGGGACTCTGGAATTTTTGAATCTTAGATTTCGACGAGAAGAAGATCTCTGGCCAGAATCACCTTGCCATTAAAGATCCTAGACGCCTGTTCTACCAATTTTCTTTCGATACCCTTCTCTAACTTCCACCAATGATTCAGAACTAGTGTGTCAACGTCCGCATCTTTTGCAGTTGTTGCCGCATCTTTTGGTGTAGAATGCTGGTGTTCATGGGCAAAGTGTGCCAATTCGTCTGGAAATGAGCATTCGTGAATTAGAATCGTGCACTTCTTGGCAAATCTTGCCAGCTCTTGAAACGGTGCAGTATCCCCAGTATAACAGATTCTGCTTTTTCTTTCTATCCTATAGGCAAGGTTGGTGGGCTTGTGAGTTGTCTGAAGTGCGGATAATTCTCCACTCTTTTCACCCGATTTCATAACTTCAACATCAAACCTGAATTTGAACCCCTCAATCGGTGTATTGACGCATTTGAGAAGTCCATTAATTGAATCTTTGACATTGTCTGGACCTATGATCGTCAGCGGAGAAACCCTGCCGGATAACCACATCGTCCAAAGAACTGTTACCAATCCTGCTATGTGATCAGCATGTGAATGGGTTATTGCAATTGTTTTTATCCTATCAAGTGAAGTATCTTTTGGATTCAAACTAAGAAGCTTCTGTGTGGTTCCCTCCCCACAATCGAGTAGTAAATCATCGTCTACAAGTATTGATGATGTTGTTCTTGATATTGTGGGTATGCTGGCCGAAGTTCCCAAGAATCTAATTTTCATAATTAGGAAGAATACACATCTCATACTTAAATCAATATTAATCAGTATTCAACAAGATCAAAATCAAGAGTTATCTCATAAGCCTGACCGGGATTCTTCAGCTGCTCCAGTGGTATACACAAACTAGATGGTGTGATTATCGCAAAGAAATATTATCCTTGGCGCCCAATTGATTAATATTGTTGTAATATTCGCAATTTTTTGAGAAAATATTATGAAAAAACCAAAAGGTATATATTTGACTTCTAGCAGATACTTACATGTGGTTACATAGCCACACCATAAATTTGGGAAGTTGATCACAATGAGAGGCCAGGAAAAATCTGAAAGAGCAGCAAAGAAGCGCTATCAACAAGATGAACTTAATCTAACCCAAATATATCGCATAATGGAGTTAAACCGAAAACTCCTGAGTCTCAGGGAACAATTGCTAGAAGACGACCTTATGGGACCAAATGAGCTAGAAGCTGCTGCATAGCTCCTTCCTGGCTTCCTAATCTTTCTTTTTTGATTAATCAATCTACTCTTCGGTGTTATATGTAAAAAAAGGTTGAGGTCCAACGCGGTTTACAGTCTTAAAGGACAGAAATACCTTCCTTTGTTATGTCGAAGTTGTGAATTCTTATGCTGTGGGAAGTACCCCTCATTTTTCTTACCATTATTGTTCGCACGAATCTTTCCGACGTTTTTTCCAACCCGAGCACTATTATGCCATCTGCTATGAATTGCTCCACATCGAATCGACTGAGCTTATCGCTTCCGCCTGGAATCTCTGTAACTATGAAGGATGTACAGTCGAGCTGAGATACTCCGTAGCAGAAACGCTGAATATCTCTCCTCAGTTCAAAGAGGTTGTCATACTGGTATGCCAACGGGACTATGGAATCCAGCACAAATCTTTTTGCTCCAATTTCTCCTACGACACTTGCAGCTTTGTAGAGCATAGCATCTATCTCATTCCTTCTTAGAATATATTTCTCCCCAGAGGGAGCAGATATTCTTGTACTTATTGCGTCTATTATGGCGAGTTTTCCTTCTTCCTCCAGTTTTTCTAGATCCCAATTGAACACTGAGAAATGACTCTTTAGTTTGCTGGGGGTTTCATCCATGGCAATGTAGACGCCGGGCTCATTATAGTCTACTATCCCTTTGTAGATGAATTGCATGGCAAAAATGGTCTTTCCGGTTCCCGTGTTTCCGGTAACTAGATAGGTTCCATCTCTGGGAATTCCACCATTTATTAGCTCATCCAAACCCACTATGCCTGTTGGTACTCTTCTTCCAATTTCCATTTGTCTTTCTTCACTCATTCTTAATCACCTTAAAACCAGTCCATAATCTCTCTAACAACTTTTCCAGCTTCACTAATCTTTGAAATCCTCTTGTAGATTTTTGGCAGCAACTTATCATAATCTATTTGTGAATTATTATCAAAATATTCATTCACAATTTGGGGGAGATGCTCCTTGAACAAAGCAGGATTCTCATTGACTCCCAATACCACAACAAGACACTTGTTTAATTTAGGCCCCGCGTAGTAACTTGCGACGTTCAATCCCTCCATTCTCAAAGTCACGGCTCCTGGATTTCGCGAAGATATCGTATGCATGGTATATACAGTCGTAACCTTGGCCGGATCTATCTTAACCTGTGGGGGATGTTTGGCCTCCACAATAGCCCCGATCTTATTATCCCATCCGATTACAACTATACCGCAGGCCATGCTCTTTCCACCGGTCTGTGTCATTTTACCATATGTCTTCGATTTTCTCAAGAGTCTGCAAAACGTTTAGCTTTTTCACATACTTGGGATCAAACTGTCTTTGCAGGAGCTCCTGCGCTATTATACTTCGAATCCTATCCGTTTTCTTTATGAGATGTGGGATTACCAATCCTTCAGAACTAGCAACCGCCAACAATATAGGTATAAGAACTGGCGATTCCCTGATTTTTGATGAATCTACTTTAACTTCTAGACCTATGAAGGCTTCCTTCCCCATCTTTTTTATGCTTTGAATATCTGCGACATAATCTTTTGAGGAAGCAACCATGGGGCCTGATTGGACCTTGAACCTTCTTTTAGTAGCGTATGAGTAAATTTGAATGATCTCTCTTCGGACAAGATATCTCAGAATTGATATTAGGCTATCCGGATCCAAATTCATTATGACTTCAAGTTCCTGGAAGTTCAATACATCTCTTTTCAGAGAGCTCATCAAAAGATCGAAATCTTCCTCGTTGAGTTGATTGCTTTCCAAAAAAACCCGAAAGCCCAGCGAAGCGTTGTCTATTTCCATTTCTTTTGCCTCCCCCGCCAAGGTAAACAGATACTTACTTGGCGCATTTACGAGGCGAAATCTTGAAGGTAGAAAAGTAATAGGCGATATCATGTACTCTCGTAGATGATAAAGAAAAACTTCAACAATTGGCTCCACAGAATCTGGGTTTCCTTTCCATCTTCTCAGAATCCTCTCATAGCGATTCTCAACTTTACTCATTATGGACTTGAGTTTTTGTTGAAATGAAGGGACTGCGCGATCCACTATCGCGCCTATGGTCAGATATCTCCCGCTTTCGCAGAGGATCTTTCTTTTTCCAAAATCAATTATTCTTAGCGGGTGCTCTTCCTCAAATATCTCTTGTGAGAAAAGAGATAATGCCGAGATGAATCCAGATATCAGATGTCTATCAACTTTAAATTCTGTCGTCCCCTCATGGGTTATCAGATATCCGTGTTTGTGAACCAGTATGAAATCATAAAGCTTGAAATTCACCTTTCCTGTGTATGGTGGTGCATCGTCCACAAGTAGATTCCGACCTACATATTCATTCTCATCTCGAGGAATTCTTGCGGGAATCCTGGATTGCTCGGAATCAAACAATTATACCACCGATTGGTTAGTTCCTCCCTGTTAATTATATTCTGATTTAATTGTTATTTAAACATTTCATTGTTAGATTGCGATAATTATATCTAATATTGAGGATTTCACAAATTGAGGCCCGTTCTTCATATCGAATTCGGAGCCGACGTTCAGCGTCAGATTAGAACAAAATATCGAAAAACCCGAAGAACTTCTATCATTCGAAATATATCAAAAGCTAGACGATGTTCCGAACAGACAGGTGGCTGCAATCCAAAATCTAAAAAGGGGGTGCAACAATATCTTTTGATAGTAAGATTGTGTATTTTTGGGGGGATCGTGTGGAACAGAAATTAAGACGACTGTCCCACTACTTGTGGGAGCTTCCTCAACAAGAGCACATGTACGTTCGAGGATTTGTTTACGGAGACATGAAGTTAGTGGAATCTCTGATTACACTAACAAGAGGAGCAAAGGAGGAAGACATCCTAGATAGACTAACGGAGGCAGCTTCTCTTTTTGGTGTCAAGAAGGTTTTAGCTTTTCCCAGTGTACATGGGGCTACTGGCTTTCCTGAAGGAAGCCTGGTTGCGTTTGGATCTGAAGGCCTGATCAGTGTAGCCGGAATCGGTACCCACTGCAACTCGGGTATAAGGTTGTTGAGTATTCCCCTGACCAGAAGTGAGGTACTGTATCGGATTGATGAACTCGCAAACAAGCTACATGAAAAAATACCTGCGGGACCAAACGCAAAATCACCCATGAATCTCAATCTGGATCAAGTTGATGAGGCTCTTGAAAGAGGCGCAGAATTTCCGATCTCTCAGGGATATGGATACAATGAGGATCTGAGATTCTTGGAGGAAGAAGGCAGAATCACAAAAATCGATGCTTCAAGCATAAGCAAGAAGGCCAAGAAACGGGGCCGATCAGGAATCGGGGCTCTCAATTCTGGAAGACACTATGTCGAGGTTCGATATGTTGACGAGATTTATGAGAAGTCCGAACTTGAAAAATACGGCCTATTTGAAGACCAGATACTTGTTGCAATTCACAGCGGGGCAAACCCAATATCTGAACAGGTTTTCACAGACTATTCCATCTCTCTCGTCTCGGCGGCCAAAAGACATAGGATTCCGTTGCGAAGAAGGGAATTGGTTTCCGCTCCCTTTCTGAGTGAAGAGGGACAAGAATTCTACTCGGCAGTTAAAGCATGCACCAATTGCTCTTTTGCAGATAGACAAGTTATTTCGCAATTGATAAGAGACGTGTTTAATGATGTTTTTGGCATCTATGAGAAAGACATTAAGACCTTCTATGATTGGGGATATAATACCATAAGAGAAGAGGAGCACAAAGTTGAGGGCGATACCTTAAGGTTTCTAGTTCATCGGAGGGGAACCATAAGAACCCTTGGACCCAAAAGCGATGACATTCCAAAAGAGTATCGCGACATTGGGCAACCATTCATGATAGGAGGTGGACTCGGAGATTATTCTTATCTCCTTCATGGATCATCCAAGGGAATAGGAGAGACCCTCAATACGGCCCCCTTCGATTCTGGAAGGTCCGTTTCCCGAATCCAAGCTAGACGACAGCTTCAGGGAGAGGTTGTGGAGAAAGAGTTGGCCTCCAAGGGAATATTCATCAGAAGGAAGAGTCCTACAACAGTGGCGGAAAACGCGATGGGTGCATACAGATCTTCGACTGAACTTATAGGTATGCTTGAAAACATCGGGTTAAGTTCTAAAGTAACTAGATTAGCCCCACTCGTCATAATTGCAGGTTAGCGCGAGACTCTCTTTTTAGGAGGCAGCAAGATGACTGTTGATTATGATAAGATGCTCAAAGCAATCTCTGTGATATTATCACCGACGGGAATCGCGATAGTGATCTCCGGAATCTTTTCCTTTGGATCTCCGATAGGAGTCGGCATTTTCAATCCGATATACATCTTTATCCTTGGCATACTACTAATTGGCCTCTTTCCCATAGGTGCGGTAGTCTATGAAAGGTCAAAAGGAAAAGTATCTTTAGAAGTGCCAAATAAAAAAGAAAGAACACATTTTCTTGTTTTGGCTATTTTTTTCTATGTCATTGGGGCTTTAGTTTTTTATATTGTCCAGTGTATGATCATGGTGGTTATCTGTGCAGCCTACATTACAGTAACATCTACGATTACCGCTGTAAACTTTAAGACCAAGGTTAGTGTCCACGCAGCTGGTGCTGCCGGACCCTTGACAGCTGTGGTGATAATCTACGGTATATGGACGGTCTTTGTTTACTCTTTTGTGGCGCTGGTTGTCTGGATCCGATTAAAGCTTGGAGCCCACACACCGAAAGAGCTTCTAGCCGGCACAATGATTGGAATCATCATAACAGGATTGACCCTTTTTACATTACTCCCGGTGTGGTCATTCTAGCCCAGTCTTCGCCTGGAATTCGACCCTCACCTTTCATGTTCTGAGTTGGTCATCAATAAAGCAGAACTAGCGCCCTCCTTAAGATCATCCTTAAGCCTTGCATAGTACTGGTTGTGCGTTGTCCTTTTTTACATTTTTCAGCGGGGTTTATGTACTCCTCGAATAAACTCTTAACCGTACCTGCAACAATACTTGTAGAATCTGACATCATATGTATCAACTATTGACAATACCCCGAAAATATGAGGATGATAAGTACTCTAAAAAAATAGATAAAGTTATTGAAAAACTTTAAATACAATACAACACGAAACACATCAAGGGGAAGTTGGGCGAGGTCACTAACTGCACGTTATCGCTGGGCAGTATGGAGCATCCATGTCTTTTGAATCCAAGGGTGGGGCAGCATGGCACGGATCCTTAAGGTCAAGAAGATCATCAAACGCGATGGCAGAATTGCAAACTTCGATCCAGACAAGATTGCTAACGCAATCTTCAAAGCAGCCCTAGCTTTGGGCGGAAAAGACAGATCGATAGCAGAGAAATTGACAGATCAAGTTGTGACCATCGTTGAAAGGAAGTTTGGTGGCAAAAAGATTCCCACCGTAGAAGATGTTCAGGATATTGTTGAGACGGTTTTGATAGAACATGGACACGCCAAGACTGCAAAAGCTTACATCCTGTATCGACAAAAGAGAAAAGAATTGCGAGAAGCCAAGGCGCTTCTTGGCGTTTACGATGATCTGAAACTATCGCTAAATGCTGTCAAGGTTTTGGCTGCTCGATATTTGCGAAAGGATGAGAATCGGAAAATCATTGAAACCCCCGGTCAAATGTTTCGTAGGGTGGCCAAGGCCATAGCTAAGGTAGATCGGAAATATGATAAGCGTGCGGATACAAAAAAGGTCGAAGAAGAATTCTATGATATGATGGCGAAGCTTGAGTTCTTGCCGAACTCACCGACGCTGATGAATGCGGGGACCGAGATCGGGCAGTTGTCAGCGTGTTTTGTTTTAGGCGTGGAAGATTCTATGGAAAGCATCTTTGAAGCAGTCAAGAACTCTGCTATTGTGCATAAGTGTTTAGCTGGCGACACAATGGTAATGACCAGTCATGGTCTCTTACCACTTGAAGAGATAGAGAATGAGAAGACGCTCATTTTATC
>JBHLKK010000057.1:0-10536 GCA_048886745.1 Candidatus Hodarchaeota archaeon
ATTGGTATAAGAGTAAAGTGAGGAGTTGGGGTGGCAGTAAGGGATTAGTTATCCCGTCAGCTATAAGAATTCCCCGGGGACCGGTGCTGATACAAGGAGAAGGGCATATACTTAAAGTCATCCATTTGGCCATTCCACTGACCCAATTCATTGGTTTTGTGAGGCAAAGGTTGGAGAATGGCTTGGATCATGATTCCGGTCTAGACTCATCAGATGAAGAGATTGAACATCGGCTATCGGAAGTATTGTTGGCTGTCCGAGCTCTGCAACAACGTTCCTCAAAGGAGTTTCTTGAAGTTATTAAGGATACAGAAGACGTATGCAACCTTTTCTCGAGCATGGCTGGCTCCATTGAGGCGCATTTGAAGCTGTTTAGTGAAAGTGATTCGGTATTCAGCAAGACATTCCACTGGCAAAGACTTATGGATGAGATTAAGAACGCCCTGAATATCTTACAAAGCTTATACGGAAAGATCGAATACACACAGTAAGTCGGAAAAGTTAACTCTTCATTGAAAAGTTAATCCACCTAGAATATATTAATTTTTTGTTGATTGTTATATACAAACGCTAAATATTTAAGAGGAATTGCTATTCTTTTTGATAACACAAGAATAGGAGGGTGGGGAAGTGTTCCCACGCACTGGAGCTCCCTGGTAAATCAGCAAGATAGGCAATTGGGTGAAGAATATGATGTCGATAACTGGCACTATCAGTCAAATAATTCAGGAGTTTGATGGATTAGTGCAAATCACCAAATCCGGAACGGATTGGCTTGAGACAAGAATTCGAACAGATGACCCCAAAAAGAGATTACAAGTATTGATCGCGATGGCAAAAGAACTCGAAAAACAATACTATAGACCGGTACATGTCTATAGTAATCATGATCATCACATGATCATAATGAAATAAATTATGCTTACCGCCTACCTTTTTTTTATTTTCTTTTTTTTAGGAAACAATTTCGGCAGAGTCCAGAGCATCTTTGAACATCTTCTGAGACCAGAGCCATACCTTGTTATCTTCATCAAATAGTGGTTTTCCTTGAGGATTATTCAGAGGAATTGCACTATGCACAGAATTCTGTCGAGTTCTATAGCATAGACGCAAATCCGAAACCTCTTCTAGGCCTTCTATGTATTCTCTCAAGATATAGTCTAGGTTGGTTAGACTCCCTCTAGGAAGGCTACAAAAAGCAGCAAGACTATTGATCCCTCCAGAATCTTTCAGGTAATAAATGAACACTCTTGGCAATTCTAGAATACAGGACTCAATAGTTTTGAGGAAATGTATATCACCCCTACATTGGAGATATACCGTTTCATCCAGACCAACGTTGACAAGATGTATGTAGGGAGAAAAAATATCCAATCGTTTCAGTCGTTCGCGACGCTCATAGGTTTGAGATATGCTGAGACCAAGCTCTTCCGATAGCTGTCTTAGAGGCTTGTTCGCGTTGAGATTTAGTAGATTTAGAAGCTTGAGATCTATCAGATCGAAGTTGATCTGGGTTTTGGTTTCAGAATGTTCATCTACTGATCTCGTATCGCCAGTTACATAAACCGAATATAAACCCTCTCTGAGCACTCTTCTTACCCACAAGGCCCAATTCTCCCACCCGATATTCCACTCCTTTTTCTCGAAATCGTAGTTGGATTTGATTGCGAATGATCCTCTAAGATTTGCCACCTCCCAGAGCTCGCCGCTTATTCCAGATTTTTTCAGAAATGTTGTCAGCATTTGTACGGCGCCGCTTGGTAATGAGAAGGAATAAGTGTTTAATATCGATCCGGCCCTCAGCTCTTGGATGATTTTCATGTAGGGCAGAAGAGGGAGTTTTTCATGCGTGATAAGAATAAGATTTGTGAGTCCAATCTTCCCGTAGTCTATCCGGGCATTGACGGTTAGATAACATCTTTGATGAAGACGTTTTAGGTGAGTGGCCACCGTATTTCTCGAGAGCTTCAATTGCTTTGCGAGTTTCTTTATTGTGATAAGTGGATTATGATCCATTGCAGACAATATATCGATATCAGTTTTGTCAAGAAACATTTGCTGAGTCGACAGAGCAAACAAATCCATATACTGAACAGTTTCCTGAACGCTCAGTGGATATTTATACATATCAAATTTCAAAACACGTTCTATTAAGTTAGGAAGGAAAGATCCATCCGTAATATTATCATACCATAGCAGATCAAAAACTGAGCAATATGCTGTCCCGTCTTCAAACTGAATTGTCACTTTTGATTGATCAGTAGGAGAGGAGTTTGTTCTCCTGCACCACTCGTTCAATGTTTTGGTTTTTTCCTCACCTGTCAATATCTTGTATAGAAAGAGATGTGTAAGATCCTCTCGAATTTGAGAGGGTAACATCTCTGGCAAAAAATGTTTAAAGATTGTGGCCAGTCTTGACTTCCTGTCTAGATCAGTGAGACTGTCAGGATCTATGGGGTCAAGTAGGTCTCTTATCTTCAGGAAGGACTTAATCTCTTCTATTTCCGCTTCTATTTCTTCTGTTGTAGGAACCAGTGCTAGAGTCATTTTAGCTCATACAGGTGACCATTTTTTCTAACTATTTTTGTGCATTTTTTCGGTATTAAGTTTTTCGGTTTGGATGGTGCGGGTTTTTCTTCCCAGAAAATCACAGGGAATTAAGGCTATAGCAAGATTATTTCTTCCAAATAAGCCCTATTCAATGTTCCGATGCAAAAAATGTATTTTGTCGCCCTTGGAATCATGTCCAAGGTTTCTTGGAGCTTTATTTCATACCGTGCAAAATTGGAATGAATAATCTTCGAGCATTTAAATAAAGATTCAAACATTCTTTACTTACAGTTGACCGAAAGTATTGGATTGACACGGAGGGAAAAGTGGCCTTGTCAAACAAATCTAAGCCCAAAGAATTGTTCAATATTGTGATCGAATATCTGAAAGAAATCGTTACCTCCAATAAAATGGGAAGCTCGGCCAAAGAGCTTTCTGAAAAACTGTATGAGTGCTGGGACCTATTAAGATATGTCAACGATAGTAAGATGATTTCCGATCTGTTAACAGAGATTTCTGTCGCACTTGATGCATGTCTGGCTGGTTTTTGGAACTGCAGGGATTTTGTTCATTATGCCAAAAGAAAGGATGTAGTGAATCTCTTAGAAAGTTACACAAGAAGATAGGAGAGAATTCTATGGAAAGTGAACAGCTTCAAGAATTTTTTTGTGTACTCGATAACATCCAAAGAGGAAGAGTTAAGGTAACTTGGGATTCAGGCTCCATTAAATTAAGTTTATCAGAAAATGAAGCATTGAAGGAGATATTGAAACCTTTTGTGCATGTTTTAGAAACCATAACTGGTGGTAGAGTCATAGCTTTGTCAAAGGAGGGAGAACGAGAGATTTATATACCATTGAAAGCGTAATGAAATTTGAGCACCAAGTTTTTGCCGACCCAACAAATAAGGAATAGATGATATATGAGTGGACCTCTTGCTAAGGTTTTAGAGGATATTGCCTCAGTATTGGGCAAAGATAACCTCTCAGTGGATAAGACATCGGATGCGCTCAACAAGGCTTGGACCGTAATAGATCAGGCAAGAGGTATTGTCAGCGACCCAGTTATTAGTAGAATATGTGAGGCTCTAACCAAGCTCGCAGTCGTATTGGATGCATATAATGCAAAGATGATTAATCTGGACGCGTTTGTAAACTATATTAAGAGCGAAGAAATCCCGACCAACCTAAATGAATTAGCATCCACTGTCCGAAATTCAGCTTAACGAGCTGAAAGAGCTATTCTTTCCTTTTCTTCCTTTCTCTTTATCGCATAGCTCTTTGGATTTCCTGCAGCTGCCTCGATCAATTCATCTGCAATACATTCTTCAATTGATTTTGCATTACCGAGGCTTGCCTTAAGACTTCCTTGGACTAAAAATCTGAGTGCAAGGTCCAAACGGCGTTGGGGAGCCACATCAACCGCCTGTTGATAAGCAATTCCTCCATAGCTTATTCTGGTCGTTTCCTCTTTTGGTGCCGCGTTCACAATTGCAGAGACCAGGATTTGGATTGGAGATTTGCCAGTCCTCAAATTTATGATCTCGAAAGCCGCTTTCATGATGTTTATAATTTTCTCCTTTTTCCCGCTGGATTGACCCTTTTTTATTCTCTTTCCCCCTCGTCCCCTAGCTAGACCAGGATTCATAAACTTGTTTATAAAACGTTCAGCAATTGGCACTCTGGATTTTCCAAATCGACTGTGCTCATGTCTCCCCCCGGTGTGAGGTAGATAGACCGGTTTTAAGCTAATATAACGCTTTAGTCCTGGATCCTTTACCTCTATCCCTTCGAAAGACCATCTGTTGAAAAGTTTAATGTTCGAAGTATCCGATTTTTCTGCTTCAGACATGTTCTTCTCACTTTCAATCCGGCTTTTGTATAATAACTAGGACGATAAGCTTAAATTGGGGTCGTTGAACGTGTTTAAAAAGCTTGTGCTAGATTCATCTTTGAAGCTTTTAAAAATAGGATCAAATCTTTATTGAGGAGATCAGCATGTATATAAAAAGACTCTCTGAAATCAAGGCCGAAAATGTGAAGGAAGCCAAAAAAACCAAGATTCAGTGGCTAATTACCAAGGAGAATGCGGGTGTAAGCAATTTCACCATGAGGCGGTTTTCTATTGAGGAAGGAGGTGAAATACCACCCCACAGTCATGACTGGGACCATCAGATATATATTTTGAAAGGGAGGGGGCTTCTGGGCTGGCCTGGAGAAGAAAGAAAAATCGAGACAGATATGGTCATTTATGTTCCTCCAAATATTTCACACTGGTATAAAAACACAGGCGATGAGGAACTAGTATTTATCTGCATAATCCCCTATAAATGATCAAAATCCCTTCACTAAATTATCTAACTGCTTCATGAGCTTGCGTACTCTTGCTACTCGTCCATAAATTGCCCTGATCCACTTCTTCATGGTTCCGTATTCCTTTACACGCCATCTACGTTTGGATGCCAGTTTTCCCGTCGTTTGAATTCCGCTCATAAGCTGAACCAGTTGATTCTTAATGGTGGTTATCTGACTATCAACTTCTGTTTTGTCAATAATTCCGGAATTGAAGTCTTCCAAGAGGTTGCCCAATTGTACCAGCCATATTCTGATCTGCCAGTCACTTGCACGAAGCCAATTATATTGAGCGTAGTATTGGTAAAAATTCTTCTTCTCAGGAAATTCATACATAAGTCTGAAGAATCGGTCCATACGTTTTCTGCTCAGCTCAAGTTCCTTTTCAGCAATATTGGCCACATGCTTTCCCCCCAGTCCCATACTACGATCAAGTTCTATCTTCAATCATTTCTATTAACTTTCTTTGACCACTCAATTATGTGGGATCGCCAATATGGATTCTTGATCTCCTTTGCGACCTTCCGGGCCTCATCCCCTCTTTTGGCCCTGAGGAGTGCAAGACCGATGTGCATATACGCTTGTGAACGGTCATCTTGATTTTCTATTCTGTCCGCAAATTTCATGGCTTCACTCACTTTTTCTTGATTGGCAAGTGCTCTAACGAGATACTTGAATGCAATGGATTGTTGGTAATCATCTTCTATTTGTTCTGCTTCCTCTTGAGCCTTATCGATATTTCCGCTATCTGCAAGAACTTTGACCATATTTGGTATAATGCCTAGGAGTCTACCCAGATTCTTTTTCTCTTCAATAACTTGCAAGGCTTTTCCAACAACTTCCGATCCTCTATCTTTACAGTCGATTTTGACAAAAGCTTCAGAAACATTCACGAGGGTCTTTACATATGAGAAAACATCTTCTATCTCCTTTGATAGCTCAAGTGTTCTTTCAGCAATTCTCCTAGATTCTTCAACTTCTCCTGATTCATGTAGCTTGGGTAATATGGTCGCAAGTGTAGTCGATCGCCAATAAGGACTTTTCATCTTATCTAATGTTCTGATGGCCGTGTCCAGTCTTCCGGCTTTAACAAAAGCTTTAACAGCTTTAGCTAGAATCCTTTGACGCGTTTCTAAGTTCGAGGTTTTTTCCGCTTCAGCTAATACCTCTTCAGCGATTTTCGGCGATTTTTCGGTTTTCATTTTTGGTCATTATTTTTTTGATATGTGATTGACATATTATCAGATTAAACTTGCGGTCTGCCGGGGGAAAGATTTAAAAATCATAACAAGTTATAGAATATAACGGTGTTATAGCATAGGAGGGTGAGAGAATGAAAAAATCTCTGAACAATGGATCGGGTGAGGAAAATATAAAGGTGGATCATAAACTGGATGTTAGAGGATTGAACTGTCCAGTTCCGCTCCTAAAGACTAGAAGAGAAATTATGAGGATTGAAATTGGCCAAATTCTTGAAGTCTTGTCTACGGATAAAGGTTCAAAGCTAGACATACCCTCCTGGGCTGAAGTTACTGGCCACGAGATCATAGCAATGAAGGATGAAGGCGATTTTGTTAGGATTTATGTTAAGAGAAAAAGATAGTATTTGGAGGTGTAGGTTATGAGTGGGGGAAAGAAGATAGCAATGATAGTACAATCAGGGACGATCGATAAGTTATTTCCGGTTTTGTCAATAGCGTCTACAGCGGGTGCAATGGATCTTGAAACTCATATGTTTTTCACGTTCTGGGGGCTTCCGACGTTGAAGAAAGGAGGAATGGAACAAGCAGGTTTTCCAGCCGAAGCAAAGCATATGGAAGATTTCATGAAACAACGTATGAAGGAGACAAACATGCCTTCTTTATACGAGCTGCTGAAGATGGCTAAAGAATCTGGAAAGGTCAAGATTTACGCCTGCAATACCACAATGGAACTAATGGGTGTCAAGGAGGAGGATCTGATTCCTGAAGTAGACACAATATGTGGCGCAGCCACATTCCTGAAGGAAGCCATTGATGCAGATATCACTTTGTTTGTGTAGATGAGTTCGATAGACTGAACTCATAGTATTTCTTTTATTCCGTAATCTCCAGTTTTGGAAAAAAATATGGATTCATAACACCATATGATGTGCGATAAAAAGAGGAGGAAGATCAAGAACAGCCAGATTTCTTATGCATTCTCTCTTTATGTTCTTCCATTTCTTCCTTTGTTTCAAAGGTCTTACCGCAGCATTCATATTCTTTCTTTTCACCCATAACAAAACATCCTCCCACTTATTTTGTACATCTTGATTTAGGAATGAGAGATATATAAATTTCGCCATCTGCAAGGCACAGTGGATAGCAAGAAAGCCTTTTTTGACCTTTTAAGAAGACGAAATGTAATCTACTTGACAACTACTTCAACGAAATATCAAATTTCTTGATAAATTCTTCTGCAATATCATTGAATGAATCTCTGATCAGTCTTACCTGATCCCAGTTAAGACCATAGACTGAGAATTTCATATGCTTGCTTAAGCCTTTATGAAGACCAACGATTCCTCTTTTGATCATTTCTTCGGCCAGGAAAAAACCCTTACGCTTGTGATGCTTGGAGATTTCCCAGAATATCGGCGTCTCGAAAGCAATCAGATGATGACGATGAGGGCGAGTTCCAAGTAGCTTTACTCCATCCAATTTCTCCAATTCCTCTGCGAGCCAGCATGTTTTCCTGAGTTCTTCATCCCAGTTTCTGACTCGTTCCACTACGTTTGGGAAGGAATACATTGATGATATTAAGGGAGTCCCCCCCACACTACAACCGAAAATATTGATCGCCTTTGCCTCAAAAGACCTGCCACTCCAATCTGTTGTCGTTGAGGATTTTTGGAACAGTCTTTTTTCCCAATCATGCTGTGTCACTACGAATCCCAAAGGGCCCAGCGAAGCCATAGACTTATGGGCTGAGGCTGTCAAGAAATCCGCCTTCAGGTTTTTGATACTTAACGGGAGTATTCCAGCAGTATATGCGCCGTTGATCATGTAGGGTATATTATATTCTCCTGCTATTCTTCCTATATCTTTGACTGGATTCAAATTCCCATAGTGAGGTTCCACATGAGTTGCCATAATTAGTCCAGGAAGCTTTCCTGTCTTTTCTTTTATTTCTTCAATTTTTTTAGCATAGTCTTCTGCTTCGATTCTATACTCGGGATAGCCATTATTCGGGACTTCAACAACTCTGAGTCCATTCATTTCGGCAGCCATAATTGTTGTGTAGTGGCATAGGGAATCAACAACCAAGATGTTTGCATAATCTTTGGAAGAGTCATCCTTCAGATGACCGGATATTGTTTTGGCCACTGAGAATTGGGCTGCTCTGCAACCAAAAGTGTGTTCAGCAAGATCTCCACCGAAGAACTCCGCAATATCCTTGAGAAAATCTCTAATTGGAGGTTTTGAGATTAAACCGGATCTTCCCTCCAAACAGTCATAGCAGACTGAGTAGCCAATCTTTATCCATTCCTCTTCGTTCAATTTTCTTTGAACGTCTGTACCAAGTATACCTCCTGTCATAATCGGATGAATTATTAGTTTGCTTTTGTACCTGTTTCGTAACTGTCGATATCTATCCAAACCTTTCAATGTTCCATCCTCCTTTGACATATCCAGCCTGCTTTGAGAAAAGCTCGTGTTATGCCTTCTGCTCTTTTCCATTCAATTTTCGGTTTCATTGATATCACGTCATTCTTATAGAGGTTATTATGGTTTTGAAATATTGTTGTTATTAGAAAGAGTCGATTATTAGTCTTTTTCCTTTAAGGAGTACAAACAGTTATAGATGAATGCTTTGAAGTAAGCATAAAAGCGGAGTGAAACAAGAAAAATTGAAATAGTAGAAATCTCCCTTATCTCTTTCCCGATGGTGCCTATCATGAAGCCAGGAAGGCGGTGTCACCTATGTTTAATCCGGCAGGCTTTTGAGCTTGCTGAACTTGCCACCAAAGATGCTAATCTGCGGTATGAAGCTATAAAGAGGGTCCTAACATACCTTTTGGAACAACTAGATGACGGAGATAGCCTTCCGAATATGGGAACCAACGTTCACAGGATTGTCAAACAAGTGACAGGGAATGATGATCCCTATAGGCAGATTAAGAAAGAAATGAATAAAGGTGTATTGACTTTTGAAAAAGAGGTGGTATCCGAAATAAGCCGTTCCAAAAGTCCTCTCCTGACAGCAATAAAATATGCAATCGTGGGGAACAAGATTGATGTTGGACCTGGAAAGAATTTTGACATAAATAGCATTGTTAGGTCAACTGCTGACGAAGGTTTTTGTATTGATGACTCTCAGGAATTATCGGAAAGAGTAAAACGTGGAGGAAAGATTCTATACTTAACTGACAATGCTGGTGAGATTGTTTTTGATAAGCTGCTTATTAAAGAACTTAAGCGATTTAATGATGATATTATTGTAGCAGTTCGAGGAGGGGCGATTGTCAACGACGCGACGTATGACGATGCTGTGCAAACTGGACTAACTAAAGTTGCTAGGGTTACCACAACGGGCACTGATGCTGTTGGACCCCTCAGGAGTGACATATCTGCCTCTTTTCAAGAACTTATGAATAGCGTGGACTTTCTGATAAGCAAAGGTCAAGGAAACTTCGAAGCACTTGCCCGGGATTCAGCATACGATAGGTTTTTCTTATTGAGAGTGAAGTGTAAGGTTATAGCAGACGCCCTTGATGTTCCGGTCGGATGCAATGTGGTTAAAATGATGTTGAGGGGGGAATCAATATGATCATCCCAACATTAGCAGTAGTTGGAAGAAAAAATACTGGAAAAACATCTCTGGTGGAGTTTATCGTCTCAGGTCTAAATGATATGGGATACAAAGTAATGACGGCGAAACATGTTTCTGAGAAGAGGTTTTCGGTTGATTCGGAGGGGACAGATACATGGAGACATAGAGAAGCTGGGGCAAATCCTGTATTTTGTGTTTCAGAGAACGAGATTGCAGTGATTATGAAAAGAACGAAGGATGAATTTTCTGTCAAAGATATCTTCAGGTTTGTCACAAAAGAATCAGACCTGCTAATCCTTGAGGGATTCTCTAGATGGATACTGAGCGATAAAGAGATAGCAAAAATCGTGCTCGTTAAGAACAACGACGAATATAGATTCTTTTGTGAAAATACAAAAGGAAGAATACTCGGCATATATAGCATCAATCCAACCGGAAATCAGATTCAAAAGATAGAAGATGCAAAAGACGATATATTAGAAAAAACACGAAGATTTCTCATAGAAGAGAAGGAGGTCTCCGATATTCTCTCTAGACTTCCGATGCTGGATTGCGGGAAGTGTGGATTCGATTCCTGCCTGAATTTTGCCAGGGAGATTCATAATGGCAAGGCGAAGATTGAAGACTGCAGTGTAGTAAGCGCGAAGGAAGAGTTGAGCGCCAGAATAGAAGTGAATGGTAAGGAGATTCCCCTTCAGCCCTTTGTATCCAAAATCATTTACAATACCGTAGCAGGCATGGTTTCATCACTGAAAAGGGCTTCGGTGAAGGGCGATGAGCACCTTCTCGTGAAGCTTGAGAGCCGTAGGACAGAAACCCGAATTCAGGAGTCCAAAGACAA
>JBHLKK010000058.1:0-9920 GCA_048886745.1 Candidatus Hodarchaeota archaeon
CCAAGTATCCCAAATTTCAGAAGCGAGTTTATTGAAGTCTCGAATAGAAGTACTAATATAAAAACCTATAGAGCAGGATTCCGCGGCGTATTGGGATGTGGTCACTTCAGCAAAAGCTTTTTAATCTTAGATTCATCAGCTTTTTTGTTTCCAAATAATCCAAAAGCTCCCGACTTTTAGATAGAATGACACATAGATTTATGGAAGGTGAAATAGTATGACGGAAGAGAAGAAATATACAGAACAAGAATACCACAGGAAAATGGGAGTTGACTTGTTTAACTTAGTCTGGTCCCTTCTGGATAAAAAAGACAGAAGCAAAGAGGAAGAGACAAGAATGATTCATACTGCCCACGCTTCTCGTTTTCACTGGGGTGAAATCGGAACCCCCATCAATTTTGCAAGAGGTGAATGGCAGATCTCCAGAGTCTACTCGGTTTTGAATCGATCCCAAGCAGCAGCATATCATGGGAAAAGAAGTTTGGAGATCTGCAAGAAAAACAATATTGGGGATTTCGATCTTGCTTTCGCTTATGAATCACTGGCGAGAGCATATGCCGTAGGTGGGGATAGGTCTCAAAGCGAAAAATATGCCGAGTTGGCCAAAAAGGCTGCGGAGGAAATCAAAAAGAAAGAGGATAGAGATTATTTCTTAAGTGAGCTAAGAACAATTCCTAGGGGATAAAATAAAAATCTATAGTTCCGATGGAATCGATAGTTTACAATACGATCTATTTCAGGCAAGATGTGGCTACGAATCGCCCGAAGAGTTGGAAACGTGGCAAGATAAGAGAAAGGGAGAGAAAAGCATGTACATTGTAGTTTTGATTACTACACCCAATCCAAATGAGGCTGAAATCATAGGCAAAACCCTTGTTGAGAGAAAGCTAGCTGCATGTGTAAACATCATACCCAAAATTAGGTCCATCTTTTGGTGGGAAGGAAAAATCGAAGAGAGTAGCGAAGCATTAATCATTGCAAAAAGCAAATCAGATTTGATGAAGGAGATCCAGGAGACCGTCAAGGAAAAGCACAGCTATGATGTTCCAGAAATCATCGCACTTTCGGTGGAATCAGGACTGCCCCAGTACTGTAAGTGGATAGATGAAAGCGTGAGATAGAAGGAAGAAAAATGGCAAAGAAACCTATCATAACAGGAGACAGAGTCGAGATAGTATATTCTCCGGAGCGTTGGGAGATCTTGAGAGGACTACGAAGGCAAGCGAAAGAGATAATGAATGTCCTAGCTTCGCATCAGATTTCATCGGTTGTTCATGGGAGCGTAGCTCGAGGAGACGTATCGAAGGAAAGCGATGTCGACATATTGATTCCAAGCACAGTGTCCTCCTTTAAAGTTGAGCTGGCACTCAAGAGTATCGGATATTCGTTTTATTCCAGAGAAATCGTTCAAGCAACACCAGGACACTCGATTAAGGCTCATATATATTTGAACCATAAGACTGTGGTTACATTTCCATTAATCAGATTGAGAAGGCTCGAGTACGAATTCTACATGTTCGGCGGTACTGTTGCGGTGGAAGAATTGGACAAAGACGTTCGTGTTGAGGGTGTTGACAAAAGGTTAATGCTCATTGAGCCTACCGATGTGGGTCATATAGAGAGTCCTATCATTGGAAACGAGTCGACCACTGCAAAGATCTTGGGAGTAAGTGTAGATATAGTCAATGAGCGAATAAGGGTCTTGACTAAGAGGGATGAAAGAGGAAGAACGGGGATATTCCTGAAACACGTAATGAAGGAAGGGGAGGTATTCGAAGAGATACTGAAGCAGATCGGCGACAGGGATCCGGTAGTTAAACGAAGACTCAGGGAGGAGAAATCAAGGTGAACCGCGTGGAAAGAAGGATAGAAGAAACAGATGGAGGATCATTGGTAGTAGGTCAACTACCGGAGGGGTGTCGACTTTGTATCAGAGGGGCGAAGCTGGTACTTCTAGTTACGGGAATCTGCAGAGCTGGCTGTTACTACTGCCCATTATCAAGGAAAAGGATGGGAATCGATGTAGTTTTTGCAGATGAGGTATTTGTTAGAAATGACGAAGACATTCTAAAAGAAGGAAGGATGATTGATGCAGAAGGGGCGGGCATTACAGGCGGTGATCCCCTACTTGTACCCAAACGGACAATGGAGTACATAGAGTTATTGAAGAAAGGTTTTGGAGACGACTTCCACATACACCTTTACACGAGCGGAAGTGAAGCTACAAAAGAACTATTGAGAAACCTAGCTGAAGTTGGGCTGGATGAAATTCGTTTTCACCCGAATAAGAATGATTGGGAAAAGATTGCTTGGGCTACAGATACGTCAATGGTGGTTGGAGCGGAGATGCCAGCTATTCCGGGTAACACGAAGGACCTCAAGGATTTGATTTTATATTTGGATGATACAGGAGCGGATTTCCTCAATCTGAACGAATTAGAATTCTCTGAAACCAATGCTGCTGCTCTTAAGAAGAGAGATTTCAAACTCAAAGAGGATTCCATAGCTGCTGTCGAAGGTAGTGAAGAGATGGCGCTAGAAATCCTTTATTGGGCCTCCCCTAAGACCAATCTTAACCTGCATTACTGTCCCGTAAGTCTGAAAGATGGTGTACAATTCAGAAACAGGCTCATAAGAAAAGCCAGAAATGTGGTCAAACCTTTTGAAGAAATTACCGAGGAAGGACTCCTAGTCAAAGGAATAATATACTCGGATAAGGCATCCCTGGAGGATCTGCAGTTCATTAGGAAGCTACTTATCCGAAAATACGATGTTCCCAGTAATATGATAGAGATCGACATCAACGGTCGCAGCATTAGTACAGCGTGGTATATTGCTGAAGATGCTGCAAAAGAATCCAAGAAAAGAGGATTCAAAGTGGCAATTGTTGAGGAGTACCCCACTGAGGATCGGTTTAGGACTACACTTACACCTATCTGATTTTGTAGCGTAAAAGGGCAGCTATGCCCCCTAGCGATGATAGCTGCTCCCCTGCCGTGTGCAAAGTACTAATTATTATGATTTTGCCGCCCATACGTTCTATTGACCTTAATAGTTGGTCGATCTCCTTTTTTTCCCTGACCATGGATTCACGGAGGAGTTTATCTGTGATGAGAAGACTTTCGATAGCACCCAAAGCTGCTACTCTCTTGACATCATCCAAACCATAAGAAACATCTTTGGTACCTTTACCCAATCTCTTCAGCAACTCTTCTGTTAGCTGAGTTTCTTTGGTTATTCTCATTTCAAGAACAGCACGGTTGGCTGCTCCTCGTTTAATCACTTCATTGATGGCGTTTAGATCCCCGCTGCTCGCTGTTTCCAGAGTTATCTTCTTGACAAGATCTGAGCCCTTGTCCTGGAGATACTTTTTAAAGTTCTCCTTTGTAAACCCGGGACCTGCTAAAACTACTGTATCAACTGATGCTTCGGAGAGAGAGAGTTCAATAGCTCTCTTTAGATCACTAAAGAATCTTAGAAGAGCTTGGGAGTGTTCTTCAGGTTTTCCTCTTTTTCCAGGTAGGTTCTGGGTAACTCGCGTGGCAACTTGTAGGCGATAGTTGCTAGCTGTAGCAATCGTAGCCTCGCCTGCATCTATAGCAACTATGAGAAGGTGAGGAGCAGCAGTTGCTTTAACTGAATCCTCCAGTCTTTTGATAGCATAGCCAGTCCATTTATCTTTTACAATTGTTACGATATCATCCACATCTATATTGAGGGTATGATAACCTCCAATGGAAACAAGGTCTTCGGGTCCTTGGATTATGATGCCTTTTGTTCTAAGTCGTGTTGAGTACTGATGGAAAGAGACATCCTTAACTTCTATGCCCAAGTAGAGGGGTATGCGTTCACCACGGTCTGCTCTTTCTTCTTCCTTGCTTCTTTTAACTCTTCTTAATGAGGTTGCATAGACAGTATCTCCCGGCACAATTACATTGTAGAGTACCCATAAGTCATCTAGATTTTCAACCTGGAGTTTTACCGTCTCTTTTCTTGGTTCATAGGCAATAATCCTCAAAATAAACCCTCTTACAATTCTAGATACTTGCTGATAGAAAAAGATGTTTGTTTTACATATTCCTTAGGTATATGCTTCCCCTAGATGTCTGCCACATTTAATGCAGAATTCTGAATCAACTGGATTAATATGCCCACAATAGGAACAAACTGGCTCAGAGGCTGTTAGAGGTTCTTCCATCTCATCTTCAACTGTCTCTGGTTCAGTTTCTTCTGGAGCCGACGTTTCTGGTATTGGACCTTCCTCATAAGTTGGCAGAACTTCAGGTACGGTCACGGGTCTGATCCGCGAATCTCTTGCTCTTGAAACTCCAAGAGACAGTCCTATCAGAACGAATATTAGAACTACAGCTATACCAACGATTGTTAAAGGCCAATCAGAATCATCGAATCTAAAGCCATCAGTATCGTCGAAAACACTAGACCGACCAAACACAGCAAATATCGTAAGATGATTTACTTGAGTTTCCAATACATTGTTTGCAGAATCCACCGTTGTCTGCAATTGATTCCAACTGGTTTGGCTAGCGTCCCAATAAAAGATGGCCAGAGTTGATTCACTTATCCCCAATCTATCCAACTGCTCATCAGTGTAAAAGTAGTCTATGGTAATCGTAAACCCAGATGATATGTTGGCTGCTATGCTAAAGACAGAACCCAAGTCGATGAATTGGGAGGGGGGAGTAGGGGAGACAACGGGCATGCTAGCTCCCGAAATACCTACCAGAATTGGCCCACTGGAGGTAACCCTCAACATTACCTTGAGTGTACTTGTAGCATCCAAAATGAAATCAGTTCCATTACCGGAAAAGTCAGCAACCATGTACGTGAAGGTCGACGATCTTGCTACATTTCCATTATTGTCTATTGCCTCTAAATAAAAATCAACCTGTGTTTCCGTGATCTGTGCTGGAATGGTCACCTTATAGGTTGTGCCCCCGACAGGAAACATATTGATAGATGCCCAGCCAGAGCCAGCTTCATAGTATAGTAGGGCTGAAGATAACCCACTAATATCCCATAATTCAGAATTAACTACTACAGCATCAGTGTAGTTTGGAAATTCTGGGGAGTAGTCTACACGCATTATATATGGAGGTTCTTCATCCACCCATGGAGATCCTTCTCCAATGCAGTAAACATATCCATAGTGAAGACCATTAGTAGAGTAGGAGCCTATATAGAGCTTCCCATCAACCACAGCTGGGGAGAACAGTTGCCATTCATATGTTGGATGAATCCAGATTAGGCTGCCATCGATTGCATTCAAACAGTAGATATGGCCATTATAAGACCCTATGTAGAGTTTACTGTCAGCAACAGCAGGTGATGAAATCCCTATGGGATAGATCGTGTGATAATTCCAAATTAGACCGCCAGTACTTGCGTTCAGACAATAGATTGAACTGTTCAATGAGCCTATATAGACTCTACCGTAAGCAGCGGCGGGTGATCCTACCGCCCCGTCTGAACTGAATCTCCATATTAGGCTGCCGTCAGATGAATTGAAGCAAGAGACATAATTATATTCAGTCCCGTTGTACCAAGATTTGGATCCGACATAAACTCTGTTATCAGCAATACCCGGAGAAGAGAATTGAATGTGGCCCGCATAGGACTTCCATATAAGACTGCCATTAGTTGCATCCAAACAATAGAGGTATTGATCCCAAGAGCCTACAAATACTCTTCCTTCAGAAAAAGCAGGAGAACAACCAACATGGTTTCCTGTTTGATATCTCCATAACAGGCTACCATTACTAGCATTCAAGCAGTAAATGTAACCATCATTGGAACCTACATAGACTCTCTCATCCACGACGGCAGGCGAGGAATATACACTGCCACCTGTTTGATATTTCCAAATTTGACTTCCGTTATTGCCGTCCAAGCAATAGATGAAATCATCTTTCGAGCCTACGTAGACTCTTTCATCCACAACAGCAGGAGAAGATACCACAATATCATTCGTCATAAAGGTCCAAATCAACGTACCTGTTAAACCATCCAGACATATTACGCTGTTATCCCAAGAGCCTACATAGACCTTGTTATTAACAACAGCAGGAGAGGAAGTATGAAACCCGCCTCCTTGGTAGTAGCGCCATATTACTGACGGTCGTTCTGGTCCTGTGGTATTTGAATATCCTGTGCGGGAGGGTTCATTTTTGAACATAGGCCACTCGCTTGATGGAGATGAGGGAGACTCTTCGCCACCCCATGCTCCATGCAAGGAGTCTGCGACATATTTGCGGACATAGATACTATCAATAAATGTATCTCTGTTTTCCTCGTATTCTTCAAATTGTAGCGGAGAGAACCTACGAGCCCAACCCCTAGCTATCGAAAGATCATATCCTCCGATATGATCTTCATCGTCGTAATATGCATTCACATAATCGCTATGCACTCTATATTCAAGTTTGTGCCAAGTATTTGCTGTTGTTGAAAAAGCAGGCTGATAATCCGTATGGTATGGCCCGTTATAGAAATAATGATGATAATTGCCATCAAAATAAACACATTCTCTGAAGAGAATCTCATTATTTGCCTTAAATATTTGACCAGACATATAGGCTGCCCATTTATCATAATCTGCACTTCTTCTCCATCTAAGCCCAATAGCTACGGTCGGGGTAGCTTCCCATTCATTAGTCAAAACACCTGTAGAGTTTCCATCTCCAGATTCATGAATCTTTAGAACTTTGTTTGAGTCATCGGTTGGATCGGTAACTATTGAGACGGTGTCCTGTGGACCTACGCCATAAACATCCCACTTACTATAATCAACAGTACCGGTCTCAAAATCATCAAAAAATATGAAGACGTCTTCACCATTGCTTGACGTTACAGCATCGCTCCTGCCGTAGTACAGGTAGATTACGGTACTGTTATAGATAAGATTGGCGGTCAACTCGACCCAAAATATTGCATAGTTTGAGTCCATCTTCTCCTCCATCCAGTAATCCAGTTCTGTCATTCCATCAGTATCTGTAAATCTGATGTCTCCAAAATCAGTTCTACATTTGTTGTTACAGAAAACATCGGCTCCAATGTCCGTTCCAAGACCGTAATGAACTACTATTTTGGCCTGATAATTTGTACCCACGTGTGAATGAGTAGAAATGATACCGTGACCTTTTCGGAAACTCCAACCAGGAAGCCAATTAGCCCCGTTGCTAGTGGCTGCCGGAACTACAATTGGTGGTAGGACTGACAGAAAAATAAGAGCAACCAGGCTCAGTGCCAAGAATGCCTTCCTCAATTATGCTCTCCCCCATTCTTGATGTCTGTCCGATCAGTAAATATCTAGGGGTTCACTCTTTTTTACTTTTCTTTTAGGGCAAGGATGCTTTCCAAGTTGTTATCAGAATCGGTCAGGAATGGATTTCGCCTAGACTGCGACCGCACCTTATGCAGTATCTTGCCCCGACCGGGTTTTGATGCCCGCAGTAGGAACATATTGGCTCAGAAGCTGGCAAGGGTCGTGGTTCTTCGACTTCTGCTGGCGGTGGGGGCATTTCCTCAGGCATAGGTTCTTCTGGCGTGATTTCCTCCTCGTAAGGGGGTCTTGCTTCAGGTTCAGCCACAAGTTCTGCTACAGGTTCTCTTGCACGAGAAGGTCTGGCCTTTATTAAAATAGCTATCCCAATTGCAGCAACAGCTGCAATTCCTGAAATCATAAATAGCCAGGGCATATCAGTCCCTCCATCCAATAGAATGGCCTGCCCAAATACGGCAAATATCGTGAGGTGATCTATGGTATGTAATAACTCATTGTTTGTTGCGTCCACAGACGTGGATAGTTCATACCAACTATTATCGGTTGTATTCCAGTAATAGATAGCCAAAGTCGATTCATTGAGACCTAAGGCATTCAATTCCTGCGTGGTATAGTAGTAATATATGCTAATGAAAAATCCAGATGAGATGTTGGCTGTTATTCTAAAGGCAGAGCCCAATTGATAGAGTTGAGGCGGACTAGGACCAGGCATACTTACTCCTGCTATATCGACCTGTATTGGTACGCCACAATAAACATCCAACATTACATTGAGAGTGGTTCTGGCATCTATGGTGAAGTTGGTCCAGCTTGGTGGAAGATCAGAAACCGTGTAGTTGTAGATTGATGAATTTACTGCATTCCCTACAGTGTCTGTTGCCTCCAGTAAGAATGAAACTTGGGTGCCAGCTGGTTGAGCTGGAATGGTTGTATTGAAACCCATAAGTCCATCAGAAAACATATAGATAGATGCCCACCCAGAGCCGTTATTAAAGTGCAGAACAACAGTAGATAGACTGCTGTGATCCAATACCTCAGCCAAAACCCAGACACCCTCAAGATAGCTAGGTTGTGTTGGCGAGTAATTCACGTAGTTTATCACCGGGGGTTCGTCGTCTGTGGGACTTCCCTTCCAAGCTCCATGGGAGGGTTCGGCGGATACATATTTTCTTATTCTAACCCAATCAAGTACGATTTCGGAAGTCCCGCTACCTATACTGTGAACAAAGAGATAATATTTGAACGGATTATCTGATATGCTTTGGGTGGTTGCACCTCCCATCGATCTGTAAAGTAGGTCGTATATGAAGGGCGTATATTGATCTGTGGTTTTCCATTGCGAAAATAGGTAGTATTGGTTCGTGAGTGCATCTCTGGTAACAACTTCTAGTCCACTCCAGGAACCATCAAATGCTGTATACGTGATGTCCTCTTGCATCGGAGCCTCTTCACCACCACTATAATGCCAGACAAAGTTAGATCTATGTGGAACAGGACCAATCACTAAACTGTAAGTGTGGCGTCTGTTGTAATCGCTTCTTTTAGCCTTATGTTCGATTCTGACGTTGTCATAATCGACTTCATTTTTGAATATAATCCCAGCACCGCCATCGCCGCTTATCCTGCATTCCCCGCCAGTAACTGTAACTACAGGACTATTATTCAAGTCCCATTTGCTTGTGTCTAGACTTGTTCCTCCAAATCCATCGAACCAGAGAAAAGTAGTGCTGCCGTTGCTGGTTGTGTTTGCACCACTATTACCGTAATACATATAAATCAAAACTGATTCGGAACTTAGATTGTCGGCTATTTCAACCCAAAACAACGCTTTATCGTAATCTGTTTTCTCCTCGATCCAGTAGTCCAAAAGGTTTACTCCATCATTATCTGTGAACCTTATGTCTCCAAAATCTGCTTTACATCTGTTGCCACAATAAACATCACCTAAAATATCTATGCCAAACCCATAATGAACTTCAATCTTAACCTGATAATTCGTGCCTGCACCAGCCCTATTATTTATAATATGGCTCTTTCGATACCTCCATCCGGGAAGCCAATTGAATTCCTCACTTCCCCAACTACCATGAGCGGGTTCTGGATAAGTGTATTTTCTGATTCTGAAATCATCATCGAAGTACCTAAATCCGTCTGTCGCTGGCGAAGTGCTGCAGATTCTATTATGAAAACTTCCATTGCCTGTTCGTGTATGTGAAAGATATTGTACGTGCTCCAAGGTCTCATCAAATCCGCCTGAAAAAACCTCCAGCACGATTGAGGTCGAATTAACCCTTGTTCTCACATAATACCATGTGTCCCAAGAGAAATGGGCCCAAGTACCACGTGTGTGTAAGCCCCCTTCTACCTTATCCATTATCATACGAAAGTGGGTCGAACTATAGCTTCCATGCGTGCAGCTCAGCTTATTGTCGTCATCCAGAATCCAGACTTGCCATTGATGCGCATAGCCACCTATTGATGTTCTATCATAGTCAACATAGAGCTCAAACTCAACGATTCTTTCCAGTGGCCAATTATCAATAGATTCACGATAGTTTGCGCCGCTGACTCCACTTCCCGCATCCTTCCAGCTTTCCATTCTCTGATTTTGCTCTGCCAA
>JBHLKK010000059.1:0-9396 GCA_048886745.1 Candidatus Hodarchaeota archaeon
TAGACAATCCTTCTTGATTTCTTCTGATTCGATAATTTCTGTTCTCATTTTTCCCCGAATATGATTGTACCACGACAACAAGTTATACTTAATTCACGGTGATGGAATAACATTCTTATAGATATTTTGACAAAAGGACACCCGGTGATGGTATGAAAGCCGAAGATGATCTTGACCGGAAGATTGTGAAACATATCTGTAGTGGCATATACTCGTATGAAGAGCTTGCGAACCTTTGTGATGTAAGCCGAAATACAATCTATCGGAGAATCGCAAACCTTGAGAAGGAGGGGGTGATAGAGCGGAGAATAATGGCTTACCCTGACTTTGAAAGGCTGAATCTCTCGGCTGTTATCTTTGGCATGAATGTGAGCCCCAGGGATTTAGATAAAACCGTTGATTTCTTGAAGGGTCAGATTAAAGTCAAGCTTGTCTGGAAGACATACGGCGCACATGACATAATCTGCGTTATAATCTGCGACAAAAGAGAGGTAGGGGAATGTATCCAAAATATGAAGAAGGCTCTGGAAGAACTCGATATTACAGTGCTACAAATGGACTCATCAACAAGCATTTCATGGGAAAGAACAGATCTAAGTCCTTATTAGGACTGACCTATTCCGGATCAAGGCTTTGTGATGAGAAGAAGCTACTTTCCTTGATTCCAAAAGTCAATTTAGATATTTTTGATTAAATATATCAGAACCTAGCATCAATTACCAGTTTTGCGTTTGGTATTCTTATTCTGCCCAAAGGAATTGTGCATAGATGATTTATAATAAAGTGGAGAATATGTGCTTTATACGCTTTTGCTGAATGGCTACACAGAGTAAGTTAAGAAGGGTTCTTAATTGTATAATTAATTGCTTATAATAACTTAATAAGCCAAAACATAGATATAGACCCATCTCGAAAGAACGCCTTAGCACGTTTTCAGAGTCAGGTGATGGGAATGTCTCTAGGCTCAAATATGAAGTATGTCTTTATTGCAAACGTGATATTTGCGATAATCATGGTGGTTTTGTACTTTGTGAACGTTCTAACCCTCCCAATACTAGTCTTTGGTCTGATCGGGGGCTTTGCAATCTTCGCATACAACTACATAGCCTTACGACGTGGCTAAATCGATGATAAGTCCATTACCTGCCTACCTTCTCGATGTGAGAGATGGTATTTCTTTTTCTGCCTCTCATTCTAGGATATCGTCAGTTTGCTTTGCCACTGAAGATAGCGAATAATAGACAACCGCTATCACGATGGTAGTTGCCATAACTGTTCCGAGGATAGTTGTAGTGAATGCCTCTGAGGGCGTTAAACCGAGAAAGACAGCGTACACAATGAGAGAAACGAGGAAAGTGACTGGCCCGATAATGAGGGATAACAGAACCATAGTTTTTCCCAAACCATATTTCTTGGCTAGCTTCAATGTAAGTCGCCCAGTTATGAAATCCTTGCCAGTTATAGGTTCTTCTTCTGTCTCCCTGATAAATCTCGCCCAGTATTTACTGTCAATTCTAACAGCTTCTGAAATGCCCATAATGGCAATTATCAACGCTGTTACCAAAAAGAACCAGAGAATAGTAAAGGATCCCAGCAAGCCCCCAATCAATGCCACAACAAAAAACGCAAAAACTGTAAAGCCGTATAGATGCCCAACATCTCGTGTCTTCCACCACTGGTGAAGAATCCCAGCTACCGAAATGACTATTAAAATGAGACTTATAGAAAGAATCCACCATTCGCTAGCCAAGATTCTCTGCTCCTGACAGTCTTTTTCCTCTATCAAACTCGGGACCGGGTTTGCTGATATTATCAAACCCGTTCTTGCCAGTTTAAGGCATTGAACTTCCGAAATATATTGCTTTCTCACTTCTCTCGAGACATTAGCGCCCAATAAAAGACTTGACCCATAGAATTATAATCGAATTTTTCCAGCACCCATCCGTCTCTGGAGTGTTTATTTACCTGATTCTCAATATCTTTCTCCTTTCTTTCTTTTATTAGCTTGTAGATTCTTGCCATTTTCTTAGCAATCCCCCTATATATTATTCCTATAAGTCAAAGCTAACCACTTATAAATCTTGGTAGACTATTCTTCCATCTTGTATTGTCAAGCACACCTTAATTTCCATAATTCTTTCTGGGTTTTCATAAGGATCTTCAGACAATACAATGATGTCGGCGAGTTTTCCTCGCTCAATTGAGCCTTTTATGTCTTCTTCAAATGAAGCGTAAGCAGCATCTTTCGTATAGCATCTTATTGCTTCATGGACGGATATTCTCTGGGACGGCATTGGTGCGTTCACAGCCCAATGAATACCGTATAGAGGAGAAAATGGCATACAGTCTGAACCAAAGGCAATTAAGCAACCATTGTCCAGAATCTTTCTGAAAGCACTATTTTGCTCGAACCAGAATTTTCCTAGTCTTCGTTCGTACATCTCACCTGGAAGACCCCATTCTCCTATGAAATTGGGCTGCATTGATGCGATCATTTGGAGTTCAGTTGCTTTCTGTATAGCTTCATCTGGAGCTAACTCCATGTGTTCTATTCTGTGTCTGTGGTCTTCTCTTGGGAAGGCTTTCAGGATTCTCTCAACTGCTTCCAGAGTTGATTCTATGGCTCTGTCTCCAATTGCATGGATTGCGAGCTGGATTCCAGATCTATGCGCCAAAGCGAAAATCTCTTCAAGTTTATCCTGCTCATACATTAGCATTCCTTTGTTACCAGGATCATCAAGGAATTCGCTGTTCAAGGCCGCAGTTCGCGAGCCGATTGAACCGTCAGAATAAATCTTCAGTGCTCCAATTCTTAGTTTTTCGTTTCCAAATCCTGTTGAAAGACCAAAACTTAGGACCGGTTCCAAGAGCTTTTCTCCGAAGTTGAGATATACCCTTATCCTTAGTTTTCCTTCCCTAAAAGCCGAGAAGTAGGTTGAGATATTGCCGGATGAAACAGTGTCCTGAATTGAAGTTACTCCATGCTTGTGTGCATATTCTGTGGCTTTTTCTAAAGCATTCTTCAACGCGTCTGAATCCCTAGGAATAAAGGATCTTAGATAATCAGCAGCTTCCTCCTTGAATACTCCGGTTGATTCTCCAGATCCATCAGTCTCAACTCCCTTTTTGGTGCTAGGCATACCGACAAGCTCCAAGAATTGCGTATTAGCAGACAGCATGTGTCCATCAATTCGGATGAGAATGACCGGATGATCTGGGCTTATTATGTCTAGATCATTTCTGCTGATGTAACGTTTTTCAGACCATTTGCTTTCATCCCAATTCATCCCAACAATGATTTCACCCTTGGGTGCAATGGATACTCGATTCCTGATGTTCTCAAGTGCCTCGTGAAGGGATTTTGTCCCTCTTAGATCCACCCTGTCAAAGTTTAATCCCATGTTGATGAAGTGTGTATGAGCATCAATGAAGCCCGGCAAAGCAACTCTCCCCTCGAGATCAATTACTCTTGTTGAGCTGCTTATCATGCGTTTAACTTCATTATTTGTGCCAACGATGAAAATCTCATTTCCAGAGATAGCTACTGCTTCAACATGGCTATCTTCCTCATCAAAAGTAATGACCTTCCCATTCAAGAGAGCTAGATTTATTCTTCTCAATAGATATCCTCCAATAATGCAAAATTGGTCGAAAGTAGTTTATGAATGACTAATTTTATAACAATTGTGTGCCAAATGAAAGATCATAACTCAATCTTTATGTGGGATGGTCACGAAATGCACTTAGAGGAAATGAAGAGTGAGATAGAGAAACTTGTATTGGAGAAAGGTTTTTACAACCGTCCTGAGGATATTCCCAAAAAGCTTCTCTTCGCCTTTATAGAACTTGGTGAAGCAAGCGATGCTTGGAAAAAGGGTAAGCCCGAAAGCAAAATCGCAGAGGAGCTTATTGACGTCATATTCTACATTCTGGACGCAAGTAGATTGGCCTGCCCCTCGGTTAACATGGATGAGATGTTTCTCTTTAAGCTAGAAAAAAACAGAAAGAGAGAATACCAATACGGTGAAGGGCACAGGAAAGAGCCTGGATGAGCTCTTGGTCTTACATCTATCATTGCATTGCAATCATGTCCACCAATCTGCTTCTCACATAATAGAAAGATAAATGTGTATGGATCTATTCTACAGTCTTATGAAAACGGTATCTTTCCAAATATAGGTCGATTTTCCCCGAAGAGTCGACTTCAAATTCCACCCGTCTCTTCTCCCCTATTTCAGATATGATGTAGAATCTGAAATCTTCCATTCTTTTGGTTTCCGGAATCAGGGGGGCACTAATTTGAAGAGATTTGTCCTTGGGTTCTAAGTATAACAGTGGTCCCCTTTTCACTACTGATATCCTAAGCGCATCCTTATACGTTTTATATTCGCCCGCTAGCATGTTGAGCTTCTTATCTATCGCAAAGAATGGAATTTCTTTTTCTGGATCCCTGCCCATGAGTGAAACCAAACCACCCAGAAGCTCCAAGTTAGGACCTCTTCCTGCATTCGCTGCCTCCACAACTCCAATTCTCAGCTCTGGCACAAATGATATGTGGGCACTTGAGACTCCAATAGAGCCCCCATGGATAACAAGCTTGTGTCCGAGGAAGTCCTCCAATATTGCCCAGCCATAGCCGTATCCCTCCCTTCCAAAGAACCCGTAACGGCTACGGAACATATCTGTTTCAATTTGGATCTTCTGCATTTCCTCAATCGAAGATGGTTCCAGTAACTTGGCTCCATCAAAATTCCGGTTGATATTAAACATTAGGTAGTTTGATAATTCTGTGACAGAGCTTAGTAATCCCCCTGGCGCATACTTCAGTCTATGAGAGGGGAGCTTGACTGACTTAGCTACAATGCTTTCGTTCTCTGTTTCTAGGAAATAAGGAGTCATTATGTCTGAGTCTTTCTCAAAACTCTCTCTCGAAAATGTGGATCTATTCATTTTTAGAGGACTTAGGATGTTTTTCCTGACATAGTCCTCAAAGGTCATTTTGCTAACTCTTTCAATTACTTCTCCAAGAAGTGTATACCCTGAGTTGAAGTAGAAGAATCGATTTCCCGGTTCACTTGCCACCTCATCAGATGCGCCGTTAATGTGTACTAGGAAGTCATCCAGACTGCCCATCGGAATCCCTCTATCCTGGATTCCAGTCATTTGATATATGATTATTTCTGCCACAGCAAGGCATGGTATTCCCGAAGAATGAGTCAAGAGATCGTGTATCGTAATTTGACTCCCTTTCTTTTCTATTTTCATTGGGATGAACTTGCTTATAGGATCTCTCAATTTCAGTCTTCCCTGTTCAACAAGTTGCATTATTGCCAGTGCCGTGAAAGACTTTGTACAAGAACCTATGCCATATAATGTATCAGGTGTGGCTGGGAGGTTCAATTCCTTATTTCTTGCTCCAAATCCCCTAGCATAAATTATCCGATTGTCTTTCACAAATGCAACACTCAATCCAGGTATTCGAGCTTCAGTCATCGATTTGGTAATCATATTCTCGAATTTTTCCCTAAACCCATCTGGCAATTCAGAAGGTATCTCTACCACCCCCTTCAAATCTCATGTTTCTTGCTTTCAGAAACACAATCATACTTTTCATTTATTCATGATTAGCTCCCAGAATCTTTCCAGGAAGATTTCCGGTATGCTCCGCTTTGTCAATCACTATTTCTCCATTGACAATAACATATTCTATTCCACGAGAGTACTGATGTGGATCTATGTATGTGGCCTTATCAGTTACGACTTCTGGATCGAAAACCACAAGATCTGCCCAAAATCCTTCTCTGATCAATCCTCTATCAGAAAGACCAAGTTTTTGAGATGGGATCGATGTCATCTTCATAATAGCATCCTGAAGAGACAATATATTATCTTCTCTCACATACTTACCTAACATTCTTGGAAATGTCCCGTAACTTCTTGGATGCGGCTTCCCTCTAGCCAGCGGACCATACGGAGCATTGGCCACCGCATCAGTTCCAACCATCGATAAGGGATGCTTCATCACAACTCTCACATCTTCTTCGCTCATCATATGTAGGACTATTCCAACGACGCCGTCTTCTTCCAATAAAAGGTCAAACATTACATCAAACGGGTCCTTCTTTTGCTTTGCCGCTACTTCCGATATACTCAGTCCTTCGTATTCCTTGTTCTTTTCGCATCGAGTTATGACAATACCATCCCAACCAGCATTCCTGACCAGATTCTCCCACCCTTCTGTCTCTCCTTTGATATGTTCCTTGATTCTTTTTCGGATGGAATCGCTCTTCAATCTATCCAACATTTCATCCTTTCCGTTTTCATGTACCCAAGGGGGAAGGCAGGCATATAGTCCAGTGCTTCCAGCAGTGTATGGATAGAAATCGTATGAGATCTTTGCACCTTTTTTCACAGCATCATCAATGATTTCCAGAGCCTTATTGACTCCTCCCCAATTGCTTTTACCGGCTGATTTCAAGTGAGAGATTTCAACGGGAATCTTTGCAGATTCTCCAATTGCTACGGCTTCTTCAACTGCTTCCAATAATCTATCGCTTTCATTCCTTATGTGAGACGTGTATATTCCGCCATATTTCATTGCGACTTTGGCGAGTTCAACTACCTCGTTGGTATTGGCGTACGATGAAGGAGGATATATCAATCCTGTTGATATTCCGAAGGCCCCAGCCTTCATCGATTCAACCAGGAGTGTCTTCATTTCAGAAAGTTCGTCCTTTGTTGGTTCTCTATTCTCAAATCCCATTACATTTTTTCTCAGAACGCCATGTCCTACCAAAGGAGCAACATTTACAGATATTCCCTGAGTATTGAGCTTGTCACAATATTCCTGAAATGTAGACCAGTCCCAGGTTATTTCATCTGCCAAAGGTCCATATTCTCGCTTGACCAAATCTGTTTTTCCAGGGACGATTGGTGCCAAGCTAAAACCACAATTTCCGATAACTTCCGTCGTGATTCCTTGTCTTATCTTGCTTTCTGCCCGTGGATTGACAAGAAGAGCCAAATCTGAGTGGCTATGCATATCTATGAATCCGGGAGACACCTTGAGGCCAGTAGCATCGATGACTTTTTCTGCCTTCGATGCTGAAATTCTACCTATTTTGATAATCCTTCCATTATCAATAGCCAAATCAGCCTTAAACCAAGGATTCCCAGAGCCATCCACTACAAGGCCATTCTTAACAAGAACAGCAAACAAGTTCCCATACCCCGCAATTCTTGGAGATAGAGTATCTTGCACTTTCTGCAATAAAGGCATAAACGACCGGAAGCTAACCTAGTAACGCTTCTATAATAGATTTTGCAGACAGAAAACAAAAAGAAGAAGGAAGATTTATTCCACTCCCTTTTGCTCTGCTTCCTTGTATTTTGGCTCTCTGAAAAGTCCCCCAGATGCAGCGAAATACACGATTATAATCAATTCCGCCAACATTAGGAAGATATTTGCTCCTAATGTCGCTATTATAAGCCCGATTATTGATGTTACTATAGTCAATATCCTTGCCCAGTTTGCCATGGATATCAGTACTATAAAGGCCATTATGATCGTAACTATTCCCCAGCCTACCATTGTTAAACCTATGGTTGCAATGAATCCTGGGTCGGCTATGAAAGGAAACACGCTAGCCATCATCCCCAGCCACATGAATCTAAACCAGATTAGAGGAAGAAGAATGAAGAATAGAAACCACCATGTCTCCTCTGTGACAAGTCCCCAAAGTAACACGCCATCAAAGAACCAGATAAATGCAGAGCCTATCATTACAAGGAGAGTAATGATATATACCCCTGCTGTCCTAACTTTCTCCTCAGACACCGAATTCATCTCCTTATCTTTTTGGGAGGATATATGATATTCAGATTATTTAATGGTTTTGTGATGCCCTAGGTGTCCATAGTGCTGTTATTTCGTATTATCAAAGCCATTAGTGTAAACATGATTATCGAAAAACAAGCTCCAGCATAGAAAACAAGAGAGATTCCTCCCAGTATGAAGAATAGCGACATTACAACAGGTCCCAAGGATTGTCCAAGTCGCAAAGTCATCCCATAGATGGACATGACCGCTGCACGTTGTTTTTTGGGGGCAAATCCTGTTAAAATATCTACAATAATGGGCATAAGGATGCCCATGGCAAATCCAAATATCAAGATTGGGATTGAAAACAGCCAGATTTCTGTAACAAATGGTATGATAACCAGAGCCACTGCAAAAAGTATGTATGACGATTTTATTAGCCACCACTTTGTGTACCTTTTGGAGAATCTTTCAATCTGAGAAGAAATCAGAGCTGCAACATAGGAGACTACTGCAAGAACCACCCCTCTTATTCTTCGCTCTACTCCAAATGATCCTGCCAGATAGAATTGGAAGTAGGTTATAAGCACACCATAAATGAGAAAGAAATTTATGATGCCGGCAACGAAAAGTATGATCACCCTATAGTTCCCTACTACTCTCCGAATCCCGCCGAAATAATCCTTCAAGCTCTTTTCAATCTTTGGTTCAGGATTCTTGAGGGATAATAGTACAACTAAACCTATAGGAATAGATATTAGTGGAAGCAAGAAAGGAAAAAACCAACCTAAATCGCCAAGAAACGCCCCAATTAGGGGCCAACTTCCTGTACCAACGCTCTGGACACTTACGTTATATCCCATGGCCATAGTTCTCTGTTCACCGGAATAGAGATCAGCAATAACTGTAATATTTAGTACTCCCAGTGAAGCAGCTCCAAATCCTTGAAAGAACCGGAGTATTAGCAGAATTCCGAAGTCACTAGCGAATGCACAGGCCCCCCCAGAAATGCCAAACAAAATGAGTGAAGGTACCAGTATCTTCTTTCTACCATATCTATCTGCCAAGATTCCGAGAACAGGCGTTAGTATAACACCTGGAAGAGTGAAGAAGGTGACCAACAGTACCACCATCTGGTCACTTATTCCAAAAGCGTCTCTTATTTCTGGAAGTACGGGGGCGATACTGGCAACTCCGAGAATGGCCATGAGGGTGACTCCGAAAATAATCTGAAGGTTCCTATCCAGATACGGCTTTCTTTGCCCTTTGGTTTGATTTTCCTCTGCTGTTGACTTGATCTTATTTCACCCATTCCTGTTCTTTTAGTGGCCATCTACAAAAGCTTCAAAGAGTCTCGAATTCCAATCTTTTTTAATGTTGAGCCGTTATATTTTATTGAATCACAAGAGGTGGTATTCAGGTTTTATGTGTTTCTATAGGAGGACAAGGCGTGACCAAAAAGAAAGACTGGTATGAAAGTGATGAATTCTGGGAATTGGCAGAACCTCTAATGTTTGACCAACAGCGTTGGGCAGCCACGCCAGCAGAGATTGATCAAGTCTTGAGCTTTTTGAATG
>JBHLKK010000060.1:0-9348 GCA_048886745.1 Candidatus Hodarchaeota archaeon
GATGTTATAGCTTTATCTCTTGACAATCTAACGTCTATTTCGGAGATTCCCACTTCTTCCCTATTCTCACTCGCTCTCATTAATAGCTCCATTTTTGGACTAGTTATTTGACTCATTCCAGTGAAGTTGAACTTATTCCCATTCCTATCTTCGATCCCTATTCGATTAGCTGTAACAGTGTAAACTCTGTTCTCTACCGACCGAGTAAGCATTGCACTTTGAGCGTATGGAAAGATTAGATTTGATGGGTGGCATATCAAATCCGCACCTTTCAAAGCAAGGGTTCTGGTAGCTTCAGGAAATATCCAGTCGAAGCAGATAATAATTCCAATCTTTACATCCCCTATTTTGGATATTTTGAAATCGATGTCACCGGGGGAAAACCACTTCTTCTCTCTGTAAAAAAGGTGGATTTTTCTGTACTTCATAGACAAGCCTTTTGGACCCACAGCAATTGCTGAATTGAAAATTCTTGATTTATCTCTTTCTGCTAATCCTGCCACGATGTGTGTATCTTTCCTTTTAGCTAGGTTCATCAGGCTTTGTGTAGTGTCTCCTTCTGGAATTTCCTCCGCCAAAAGATGGACTTCCTTTTTGTTTACAAAGGCATATCCTGTGTTGAAAAGCTCTGGCAGCACATAGAGATTGGCATATGCGCTCTGAATAATCATTTCCGATGCTTTTTCTATGTTCTTCATCTTATCGCCGAATACTGGGTTTATTTGAACATAAGCAACCTTGAGCAATTTCTTTCTCCTCCCGCTCAAATCTTGAAGTATATCGTATTTTGTTTTTCCGAAATATAACTTTGCTTAAAAAAACGAAAGGTTTATCTAAGGTGCAATACGATTAGGCGGGTAAGATTTGAGCATGGTGACTGGGATATGACAGGGAAGCCCATCGCTAGCATAGTTTCTGCTGGAATGAGTAAGTTTGGCAGAAGGGAAGGATTCTACTGGCGTGAATTATTCCTGGAAGCATTCAAGGATGCTCTGGAAAGATGTCCAAACCTGGATCCCAAAACCGATATTAAGGCCACCTTCTTAGGCATGATGTCTGAGGGGTTTGAGCGACAAGGGCATGCTGGGGCTACAGCAAATACATGGGCAGGTCTACTGCCTAAGGCTGCTATTAGGACTGAAGCTGCCTGCGCCTCTGCAGGTGCTGCGATAAGATTTGGTGTGGCTACTGTCGCTGCTGGTTTTTATGACATAGTCCTTGCAGGCGGAGCGGAGAAGATGACAAATTTGAGCACGCCAGCGGCCACTGAACTCATTAATACGGCGGATGATTTTCACTTTGATCAGTGGAGCGGACTTACATTTCCAGGGTTTTTTGCACTGATGGCGACTGCTCATATGCACAAGTACAGAACAACTGAGGAGGATCTTTCCAGAATCTCCGTAAAGAGTCATAAAAGCGGTCTGCTAAATCCAAAAGCACACTTCCGAAAGCTTATAACACTCGAAAAAGCTCTTGGATCTCCCGTAATTTCATGGCCGCTGAAACTCTACGATTGCTGCCCGATTACAGATGGCTCTGCATTACTCATAATAACAAAACCTGAAATCGCCAGGAGGTTTACCGATACACCGATCAACATAATTGGACAAGGTTTTGCGTGTGACAGCATCTTAGCCTTTGAGCAAGACTATGAAACCGTAACATTTAGGGCAAATGTTGAGGCAGGAAAAGAAGCCTACTCTATAGCGAACATAGAACCAAAAGATGTAGATGTTGCTGAGGTTCATGATTGCTTTTCGATTTCCGAACTAATGGCCTACGAGGATTTGGGTTTCTGCAAAAAAGGAGAAGGAGCCACGCTGATAAGGGAAGGAATAGTAGAATTGGGGGGAAAAAAGCCGGTCAATCCCAGCGGTGGCCTCAAGTGTAAAGGACATCCAGTCGGAGCAACCGGTGCCGCTCAGCTCTACGAGATCTATTTGCAGCTTATGGGCCAAGCTGATGAAAGGCAAGTGTCTGGAGCCGAGGTGGGACTTGCGCATAACCTTGGAGGGCCAGGGGCAAGCGCTGTGGTAACAATCTGCAGAAGAGGGGACTAGCCATGACGAAGGAAGAAATTCAAGAACAACCATTTACAATAGACCAGTTTTACAGCTTCTGTGAAGAGGGTAGACTGATGGCTTCCAGATGTAGGGACTGTAATGAGACAATACTTCCGCCCAGACCGTTATGTCCTCACTGCTATTCTGGAAATTTGGAGTGGACTCAACTTAAGGGAGAAGGAACGATTGTTACATACACTGCAATTCACGTGGCACCACCAGAATTTAAGGACCTTGTGCCATATATTGTAGGAGTGGTTAAACTTGACGAGGGATTGCCATTCATAGGTACGATAAAGGCTGACAGCTTCGATGATGTAAAAGTAGGGACAAGAGTGTCAATTGCGTGCGAAGCTACTAAGAAAGAGAAATGGCCATCCAGACCCAGGATAGTCTTTAAGATAATTTCTTAAGAAATTTACACTTCACTCTGAGAGAGAACAATAGGCATGTATCCAATGTCTGCATTCTAGCAGACAGAAAATCTACGTTGGAAGGACGGATAGTGGTTTTTGCTAGAACATATGTTCTAACGGATTTGCCATATTACTGGAGTCTGGTTTCTGCTAGCGTTGTCAAGCATGCTGCATTTACCTGCAGCGTGGATCGACACTTTACAAAATCTATGAATTCAATTTTATCCTTAGCAGTATGGTAATAGGGGTGTATAGGAGGATATTCGAATATCCACATCGCAGGAACGCCACGCGCATTAAAGGGAGCATAATCACTGAAGGAAATCGATAGGTCACTGGTGTAGTGAACTGGCCACTTCAGTTGTGATGCTTTTTCTATTGCCAATTCCATAGCTCGATTGTTTGCCCAGATAGTATTATTCGGACATAGGGATGTGCTTACCGTGTCAAGAGTTATCATACCACAACAATTATCCTTGATTTCTTTTTCTCGCTTTCTCACAAAGCTCTCTGAACCCCAGAGTCCTACTTCTTCGCAACCAAATGCCACAAACATTATCGTACGTTCAGAACTTACTTTGCTAAATGCTCTGGCGAATTCTAAAACTCCAACAACTCCAGTCCCATTATCCCAGATTCCTGTTCCTTCTAGCTGTGAATCATAATGACCCCCAACAACAACAGATTCCTCTGTCCTACCCCTACCTTTTTGAACTCCTACGACGTTTCTTGATTCTGATTTCTTGTATTTCCCTTCATGCGCGATTTTTGCTTCCACATTTCCTTTATTCTTCAAAAGCAGGATTCTGTTGCCAGCTCCCCTGGAGATCATTACGCCCGGGATTTTTCTCTTATGTTTTTCAGGATTCGAAATCTCTGGAGGATACAATTTGCCGACACAGTTTCTTATTAGCGATTCTGGGGCATTTGAGACAGCTATTAAACCAATGCCTCCTCTGTCTTCAACCAGTGGGGTAATCTCAAAAGGAATATCGGTTATCGCCATGACGATCTTGTTTTCTATTTCGATACCTTGTTCATCAATCGACCTGAATTCCTCGGGACTGCCGCTTCCCGCATAAACTACTTCTCCAGCTACAGATGCGTTTTCGGTGTAGGCCATTGGCCTACAAACAATACTATCGGTCACAGGCGATACGAGGTCGAGCTCAAATCTCAGCGGCTCATATTGTAGGAACTCAAACTCATCTAGGAATACATCGTCAAGATCCAGTCTTTTGAAGTAAGAATATATGTATTCTTGAGCTTTTGATTCACCTTGGGATCCAGGCCACCTGTTGCCAATTCTCTCGAGTTCTGAAAGATGCCTATGTAATTCAGATAAAGAAACGGAAGGATGTAGTTCAACCATACTTCTGCTCTCCTTGGATTTTTAGAATAATTGAGTGCTCGTGGTAAAAATAGTTATTGTATGAAACACTATAAGACGCCAGTGCACTCAATTCTTTATTCTTATGGTGTTTCAGATGATGATTAAGAACATTATATAGGAACCCAACAGAAGTATGCCCCCAATTTTGGAAATTTCACCTCTCATGAGAAAACGCCAGAAAATTATGGTTGTGATTAGAAGAAATGGCAGGATTTCTGAAAAGATGGTTATATCAACTGTAAAAGGTGAAGTAATGAGAACTAGTCCCAACACAAAAGTTAGATTCATGAGATTTGACCCTACAATGTCTCCTAAAGCCATTTGAACATGTCCTCGTCTAACAGCTGTAATGTCAAGAGTGAGCTCTGGCAAAGACGTACCCAATGAAACTATTTTCGCCCCAACTAATATCTGAGGAGCACCCAGCAGAGTGGCAATTCCTACAGCGGATGAGACTACTAGATTCCCAGCTATCATAAGGCCAGCGAGACTCAGAATCAGGATCGCCACAACTCCTATCTTGCTTTCCTTTACGATTCTTGAAAGTCTGCCAGCTCTGGGTGATGAGGGCTTCTCTTCTATCCTTGCAACCGGGATTATAGTCCTCTTTTTCGTCATGGTAAAAACATTGAGGATGAATACTCCAAAAAGAATGATTCCGACGATCGGAGTTGCGATTTCAAATATTACGAGGAGTATGGGAATTAACGCCGTTAGAAAAAGAATATCGGTCAACTGCGTTACCATAACAGTATCTGGACAACATGTCTTGAGGAAGCCAAGTATTGCAAGCATACCCATGATTGCCCCAAGATTAAACAAATTTGAGCCCAAAATGTCACCTATAGCTATCCCGGGAGCCCCTTGAAGGACTGAAAAAAGAGCTACAGTCATTTCAGGTGCGGATGTCATTACTGCAAGAATTGCAATCCCTGCAGCAGCTTCGCTTAAACCTGTAAACTCAATTATTTTTTCCATCGATGTCACAGCAAGATTGCTGGAAAAAGCCATAATAACAAGTGATCCCGCCAGCATCACTATCGGAAGTACGAATTCACTCATCCCTAGACCTCGCCTGGTTCCCCTAGCCTCGTTTTTCAGACACATATTTCTGGAGTTTCCATAGGGCATCTTCCCATGCCTTGACAAACCACTGCCTTGCATTTTCCCATTCTTTTGTATTTCTCCACCCAACATGTAGTACGTACACGCTAGTAGATTCCTGATCAGGAATAAAGAACACTACTACATTTGTGAGAGGTCGAACATTGTTCATGAAATGCTTGAATTGCTTTGGTCCTTTCCACTCAAATGAAAGGAATTTGTTTGGTTGCATAGCCAGTATTTTGCATCCAATAGTACTATCGGTTTCCTTGTCTTTTGGGTTCCAAAATAACTCATATTTCCCTCCTACCTCGGGTTCCACATCAGCCATTTCAGTTAGCCAATTCTCAAGATGATAGTTTACTGTGAACATCTCGAAGGCTACTTTGGAGTTACACTTCATATTGATTGAAAGAGAGATAATCCTGTCCATATCAATACGTCCAGTCTATTCGAATATGTACTAGTTTCATTTGGTGAATGGTATATAAGCATTCTTTGGAATTTGAATGCTAAAATCAAGATCCGTAGTCGCTGCGGAGAAAGAAAACATCTTCCAATAATTCAGGCGTGCTATAAGGGGGCGGAAGAACTACAAAAAATGCTTATATACGTGCCAGAATAGTTGTGATTATATGAATGCTGCCCATACCATTACGCCCACAATAGCTAGGCGTGTGGCAATTATGCGTCAGCATCTTGCAGGTCCTCGTTCTCCACCCAACGAAACTGGCATTTTAAGGGTTTTTCGAGATTTGGGATGTATACAGATTGATCCGATAAGCGTTGTGGCTCCCAGTCACTTCCTTGTGTTATGGAGCCGCTTAGGTCCTTTTGACCCGAAAGATCTGGACAAATTACTCTGGGGGGAACGGAAACTCTTTGAGAACTGGGCACATTGTACTTCAATTGTTCCTACAGAAGACTATCCGATTTTTGATGGGTTAATGCGTACCGCTTATACTGGAGACTCACCCTGGGCTCAGAAGATTCGTGCTTGGGTTGAAGAGAACAAGGCTCTAAGACACTATATCCTCAATCAGATTCGCCGGCACGGTCCTCTTCCGTCTAACCGCTTCAAGGACATAGCGACTTCGGACTGGCAGTCCACAGGCTGGACTGCCGGTAGGAATATCAACCAGATGCTTACCTATCTCTGGGCCACAGGTAAGATCATGGTTGCGAAACGTATAGGCAGGCAGAAGTGGTGGGATATTACAGAGCGTTTCTTGCCCGATTGGACTCCAAAAGAAACACTATCTGAAGCCGAAATTGCTCGACGAGGTGTAGAGAAATCGTTGCGTGCACTAGGTGTGGCACGTCCCATACACATTCGTAACCATTATATTCGAAGGTGCTACGGAGATTTGAACAATGTGCTCAATGATCTTGAATCTGAGGGATATATTTCTCGCGTACGTATTAAGAATAAGAAAGATGTTAGACCTTGGCCAGGATCTTGGTATATTCATGCTAAAGACATGCCCCTGATTGATGGGATAGCTAGTGGTAAGTGGGAACCCCGAACAACACTTCTTTCTCCTTTCGATAACCTGATTTGTGATCGCCGTCGTACTGAACAGATCTTCAAGTTTAGCTTTCATCTAGAGATTTACGTGCCCAAGTTGAAGCGTAAATACGGCAAATATGCTATGCCAATTCTGCAGGGTGACAGATTCATAGGTCGCATAGATCCGGAGATGGATCGGAAGAATGGAAAACTGAGAATCAACGCGATTTATGCAGAACAAGAAATCCACCTGACCAAGGAAGAAGGTCAGATGATAGTCAATACAATCGAAGATCTAGGCGAATTCTTAGGCGCAAAAGAGATTGTGTACGGTAAGCATATACCAGCAAAATGGAAAGATATGTTCGATCAATGAATAAGTGAACCGGTCTCAAACCTCCCCAATGTTCAGTGTTCCGAAAGGAGACCCAGCGGCGATCCAGAGAGCGACGGAGGAAACGTCCTGCCAAAGCTGGGGGATAGTTCATGTAGACCGATTTTCGTCAAAGCGAGTGACCCATCTGGCCCATCTTAAGCTATCACGACAAAAAGGCCTCAAGTCTTCCATATTCCACACCAAAATGTGTAGTTCCTGAGGAATTAACTTATCAGCAAATCGCCCCTTCAATTCTTTCACAATCTCATCGTTTATCTCTTCCGGTATCTCCCACTGACTTGAATAAACTCTTTGACCTAGATAGGCAAGAGTCTCATTTGCATCAATATCAAAGGAAGCTACTAGCAACGATTTCGATGGTCTAATTAAGTATTTTAGCTCCCATTCTCCTTTTCCAACCCTCCGTGGTTCATATCCATAGCTCCTAAGAAGACGGTTATAAGCTGTCCGAATTGGATTCTTGTATCTGTAGTCCATCGAAAGCATTTTTTCTTTGGTTACTCTGCAGATTTCCTGCAAAGCCTCTTTCCACTCGCGGATCAGATGGAGAAGGTGTATGGAGATTGCTACATCAAAAGAGGAATTCCTAAACGGAAGGAATAGGGCATCACTGAAAAGAAGTTTGTCTACCCCTATTTTAATTGCCTTTTTTATCATTTCCTTTGCAATATCTATTCCAACAACATTGAGTCCAATATCTTTTAGAGGTTTTGCAAATCTCCCAGTTCCAACCCCTGCATCCAAAATGGTTTTGCTGTCGGATAGTTCATAAATTAGTTTCTCAATCAGCTGACTCATGACTTGAGTAGGAAGTCCCCTAGTCTTATCATAGACCTCTGCTACTCGGTCAAAAGATATTTTCATATCTATGGGGCTCCGAAAGAATTGCTATGAGTACTATCCTAATCCTCGATTATGCCAAATAGATTATAGGATGTATTTACTGTTTATCCCTGAATTCTGCCATTCCGAAAGGCCCCTTTTCCCTTCACCGACGCTCCTGGAAGGTTCCGTTTCGAACGACATGTTTTATCAGAAACCATTAGTTTTTTATTTTTCCGGAAATCATAAGATAAATAGATCGATTCACCGCTGAGGGGAGCTCCTTGAGTAAGGAGAAGAAAAAGAAAACCACTTCCGATTTATTTGATGGGGATTTTGATCCTTTTGAAGCCTTTGAGAAAAGATCTCCCAAAGATGATTTGGGTGGTGGGGGAGGCTACTCGATTCAAGTAACATACGATGGTGACAGACCTATTGTTATTGTCGAGACCCACGGAAACGTAGATAAAGGAAAACTAAGGGATCGACTAGAAGAACAATATCCCAAGGCAAAAATCATCGGATTGGATGAAGAAAAGCCGCTAATAAGGGAAATAAAGGACGATGAAAGGCAAGAATGATGATTTCATCATTCTTTTAAACAGAGCATAAGGTTTAGAAATAGGAAAACCAAAAAGTAAAGTATAATAAGCTCAAACTATCAATCGTATTATTGACGAGGTGAAGTTGTTTGGGTTTTCTGAGGAAGCTATTCCCCAAGAAAAAGGAAAGCAAAGACGAAGCAGTTACAGAAATGCGTGCAACGATCAACAAGATGACATTAAGAGTCCGTGGATTTGAAAGAAAGTCAGGAGAGAGTAAACAGAAAGCAAGAGAGTTTGTAAGGCAAGGAAATTTGCAAGGGGCAAGGACGCATCTTCGAAAATGGAAAAGATATACCACATGGATGAACCGATATCATAGGCAGGTAGGTAGCCTGGAAGATGTTATAGACATGATCGAAACAGCTAGAGATACCGCTGACATGGGACGTGCCCTTGAACTTGGTCTTGAACAACTTGAAGAAGCGAGAAGACTCATGTCAAGCGAAAAAGCTACAGAAGTGATGCTAAAAACTGAACAACTGGTGGATGAGATAGAGAGAACAAGCGAGATGCTAAGTGCAGCAGCCTTGGACGAAGGAGAAGACATTGACGTGGAGAGAGAATTAGCAAAGCTTCAAGAAGAAGTAGCTATAGAGGAAGAATTGCCTGAAGTTCCTACCGAAAAAGAGGCAATCGTTTCTGAAAAGAAAAAAGACAAAATACGGAAGGAGCTAGAAGACATCAAGAAAGGACTTAAGGAAGACATCCCCGAAGAGGAAAAAGAAAGAGAGTGATCCAGAAAAAGCTATTTCTTCCGCCATAGTAAGGTTTAAATATGTATGGATCTAATGCGATACCGCCTAAGGAGGTAAAACTTACTACAGAGACTAGTTTTGCTATCCTTGTTAAAAGAAAAATTATACAAATAGAGATGTAACCAAAATGAGTGAATCCGAAGAATTTGTAGTTGTAGAAGAGTTGAATCCAAACTCTAGAGGTGTAAATGTAAAAGTCAAAATAGCCTCTAAGAATGAGCCAAGAGAGGTATTCTCAAGAAAAACCGGAGAACAACTAAAGGTCACAGAAGCATTGGTC
>JBHLKK010000061.1:0-9115 GCA_048886745.1 Candidatus Hodarchaeota archaeon
TGATAGGTCGAATCGGGGGTTCAAGTCCCCTCGGGCCCGCCAACCAAAACTCACGAATCTTTTGCCTAGGAACTCCAATATTACTGCTTTGACAAATACCTGGCAATTTGGTATACGCGACGATTATCCATAAGGGATAACTAATAAGTGCTCACCAGGGCGGAGAGAAACCTTGTGCAGTACCGGAAGAATAAGAAAAGAGTGGAATGATGCGACAGAATCTTGGGTAGACTTTGTAAGGAAAGGCAAGGACTACCATAGAGATCATATCAACAATCCAGCCGCTTTTAGCCTGATAGGCAATGTGAAAGGTATGAAGGTGTTAGACCTGGCCTGTGGAGAAGGATACAACACAAGAATCCTAGCTAGAAAAGGTGCTCAGGTCGTTGGAATAGATTTATCGGAGAAAATGATTGAACTTGCGAATCAAGAGGAAAGGAAGGAAAGGCTTGGTATATCATATTACAACCTGAATGCATCGAATCTCAAGGATTTCTCAAACAATCATTTTGATCTTGTAACTTGTTTTATGGCTCTCCAAGATATTGAGCATTATGAAAAGGCAATATCGGAAGTGGCCAGAGTCCTGAAAAATCGGTCTAGGTTCATCTTTTCAATTCCTCACCCCTGTTTTATAAGAATCAATCCCCCAGATGGAATGAAAATCAGTACGAGGAAGGAATATTTCGGGATATCTACATATACTTTAGAATGGAATATGGAGAGACTTAAGAAACCTTTCACAACCACATCCTTCCACAGAACCTTGACAGACTACTTCGTTGTACTCAACAAGAATGGATTGCTTGTTTCAACACTCATAGAACCAAGACCCACAGAAGAAGGATTACTAAAGCATCCTAGGCTTAGAAAGAACTTAGCGGTACCGGAATCGATAGTCATCGAATCCATAAAAATAGAAGAGGTATGATCTGTTCTCTAAGATATTTTCTATGAAGATTGGTTTACATATTCCTATCATCATCTAAGGAAATTGAGATACAATACATTTTTATATCTGAGTCCTATCGAAGTCTTGAGAATATGACTTCTATAGGCCACACATGGTATCATATAGTATTCAATCAGCTTTGGACGTAAGGGGTTGGTTATATGGTTCGAAACCTAATTGAGGTAAAGACTAGAATTCCCGCAAGAGCAATTCAACTAATTGGTGAGTTGGTGAATCGGGGGTACTATTCCAGTATTGCGGACTTCGCTCGACAATCCATACTGGACAAGCTCATCGGCGACTTTGAACTAGGAATCTCGGAATTGGAACCAGATCTCCTTGAATCAGAGGCAAAAGACGGAGATAAATGAGTGAATAATTGTTGGCGGAAGGTAAAACATTCGAACCTCCAGTATTCTGAGTCTAGAATCAACTTTTAATAGAACTAAACAGTATTCCAGCATAATTCAAAAACGAACGGATTGTGATATGTTTGAAGCAAACCATCCTCCTATATATTCCAAAAGATTTCAACTTCTGGACTACCGTTTGGAGCAGCGGCTGGAGCGTCTTGGAGCCATTTGGAGTTGATAAGGAAGGTAAGGTTCTATCTCGCGTTCAGAAATTGTCAAGTGGAACAATCGTTAGGGCTGCAGTGACACAGAGCCAAAAGGGGAAGCTTGCTATATTAGCAGAGTCTCACAGAAGAATGAAAAAGTCAGATATTGAAGAACTCAAAAATGCTTTAAAAGCATGTTTAAGGCTAGAGGAAGATCTTTCACCTTTCTATTCTCTATTGGAGGACTACCAAGAATTTGGCTGGGCAGAAGAATTTGGTGCTGGTCGCTCGATTAGGAGTCCTACAGTTTTTGAAGATGTAGTTAAAACCATCTGCACCACCAATGCTAGCTGGTCCCTTACAAAGGCTGCAACACGTAGAATCTGCAGTAAAATTGGGGATGGTTTCTCTGATGAGTTCTATACTTTTCCAACTCCCCAGCAAATAGCTTCGAAGAACGAAGAATTTATGAGAAAGGAAATAAAAATTGGCTATCGTAGCCCTTATTTGATCGAATTGGCTCAAAAGGTCTCAACCGGGAAACTCGATGTTGAATCATGGAGATCCAGCTCATTAGATTCTACTGATCTTAAGGCTGAAATCACGAAAATAAAAGGTGTCGGGAATTACGCGGCAGACAACATATTGAAGCTTTTAGGCAGGTATGATTTTCTAGCTTTGGACAGCTGGGTTAGAAAGAGATTTGCTGAGCTTCACAAGAAAGGAAAAGCAGCTTCTGATAAGGAGATCGAGGAATTTTACGCTCCTTTCGGGGAATGGAAAGGTTTAGTCTTAGCGCTTGACTTGACAAAAGAGTGGCTTATTCCCAAAGACAAGAAGACCTAGTTCCACTAATATGGATAGATCGGATTCATTCTATTTTGGGCCATCATCCGGTAACGACGATTCTGATACAGGCTTTGCTTCTCCGAAGTATTTGTCCTTGGCTGTCTTAATAGTCCCAGAGATCCCCAACACATGGATCAAAACTGGTGTCTTTTCAATATTAGTAATGGTTGCCAATGGCACTCTGATTAAATCAACGGTTTTGTGACTGCATTGAATTATCCCCCTCTTTGACTTCTCTTCGTAGTAGGAAAGCCAGAACTGTGCTTTGCTTGCTCCATACTCCCCATATACCCTCATAATCTCGTTCGCAATAGTTCGTATAAGCATATTCTTTGTTATTTCCCCTTCTGACAGCAGATCAAATGCAATATATCTCCTTCTTTCCCTCTTTCCCATTTGCAGCTCTCCGATTATTTTACTATCTTTACTCCTTTCATAATGTAGTTTGGATCTCTTTTCTCTATATTGCGATCAATTATCTGCTTGGGTACATCAGACAGGGTTTCCTTTGCTTTTGTCTCATCGATGTCCAACAGTTTTGCTAGAGCTATAAGCTCTCTTGGTGCCCTTAATTGGTATTTGTTGACGGCTCCACTACTCAGCAGAAGGGGGGCATCAGCACTAACCGTTTCTTCAACTACTTTGCGAAGCTTGCTAAGCATATTCATTCGTGAAAATCCGTGTGTTGAAATTATCCAACACAAGGATATCTCCACGGCCGTATTGTTTTTTGCAGCAAGCTTTGCTGCGCTTCGGCGGAAAATCTTTGCATTTTCAGGATTTATTACTAATACATCTACTCGCGAGTCCCGTGCTGCAAAAGTGAGTACATTACGGTTCGGATATTCGACACCTATTACATCGAAGTTACCTCTGATACGACCTAGCGCCCGCTTGAGTGAAATCGTAGATTTTGCTGAAAGATCTGCTCTTGAGAAGATTTCAGTATTATAGTACCCCAGCTCATCTTTCAACTTAATGAAATCATCCATAGTTTTCTGGGCAAAGTCTGCCAAACATACAGCATTAATTCCTAGTCTATCGATGAACTCGACTAGCTCAGAGGGTGTTGATTCACCTATGGATATTGTTGAACGAACACGCATATCATAGAATTGCGTCATTGTTTCACCAGATAGAAGTTTCTAAAGGCTTTAATGATGTCCTTATTAGTTAAAGCTGGTGGTTTTGCAGTATTAATCTTGACTTTGATTGCATCGTCGATCTGCCTTATTACAGGTTTCCCTCGGTAAGCAGATTGCTTATCGATACGTAGGTGAACTGTTCCTGTCTCATCCAGACGCATCTCCATCTCCTGGGAGAGGAGTAATAGCTCATTTATATCAAATTTGTCAAAAAGATACGCCAGAGATTCTTCTGCAAGCTTTTGCCCGAGAATTTTCATTCGGTATACAATTATTTGGTTTTGGTGATGTCCCTTCAGAACATCCCTTCTGATTTTGACCTTGTCTTTGAAACTGGAAGGCATTAGATTGAATGAAGCTTGGAGTACCTTCTCTTCATCTTCTGTGGCATGGACAAATACTTCTAATTCGATGGATTTTGGGCGTACTTCGGACAACTATAGACCACCAAAATGAGAGCTATTTTCCTCGATGGTCATGCGCCCTAAGACTTGGGCGTATCTTTTCTGCACCAATACCTTTGCGTCTCAGTCCACGTGCTGTCTTTCCGGCACTGGTTAACCCGCGATATACCCGCCCTCTGTTTGATTTATCAGATATCCAATTTATCTTAGGATCGTTCATGATAACCGGGTGGCTGCGATCTACGAGGATAATTTCATACCATTTTTGCATGCCATCTTGAGCTACCCAATACGAATTTAGAACCTCCATGTTTGGGTATCTCTTGGCAGCCCTTTCTTCAGCGATCCATCTTAGATTCTTCCCGGGCGTCAGACGCTTAAATCCCATTTTCCTAGGCTTCCTACCCATTTTAGGTCTGGATCTTCTCAAAGAACCTCTTCTGACACGAACTCGCACAATTACGTATCCTTGTTTTGCCTTGTAACCCAGTTTTCTAGCTCTGTCCAGTCGTGTTGGATGTTCAATTCTCACGACGGTTGGCTGCCTTCTCCACTTGATCAATCGATGCCATGTTAGATCCTTTACATACGTCTGATCTGGTTTCTTCCAAGCTTGTGCGATATAGTGATATGTACTGGGCACCGACAACACCTCTATCCGCGTTTAAGATTTCGCAGAACGCACCCATCCGGGACGGGTATTCAACATCCTTGGAGTTAATACCTAACATTCCTTTTAAATTGTACTCTTTTTGATGAAACCTTTCCTAATTAACCTTTCGCCTACAGATCTAAATTCCAAAGGTTCTTCTTTTGTGAAACTTTTTTATCTTGAATAAGTCCTTTTTAGTTTTGAAGAACAAGGCGTTTAGCATGAAAGAAGCGCTATTTTATGAAAAATCAGATTCAAAGGCGAAGTGTGGTCTATGTAACCACAGATGTACAATCCTTGAGTCAAAAAAGGGAATTTGTGGAGTAAGACAAAACAAGGGTGGAATGCTTTATTCCCTAGTCTATGGCAGGCCTGTGGCTCAACACATAGATCCGATAGAGAAAAAACCCCTATACCATTTCTATCCGGGATCCTATTCGTATTCTATTGCAACCGTAGGGTGTAACTTCAAATGCAAGAACTGCCAGAATGCAGACATTTCTCAAATGCCGGTAGATCATAACAGAATAACTGGAGATAATGTTACTCCAGAAAGGATTGTGAGATTGGCAAAACAGTACAATTGCAGGAGTATTGCATACACATATACTGAACCGGTCATATTCTATGAATATGCTTATGATATCTCTAGATTAGCAAGCCGTGAGGGAATAAAAAACATCTTCATAACAAATGGCTATATAACTGAAGAAGCTTTGCGGGAAATTAGCCCCTACCTAGATGCAGCCAACATAGATCTAAAGAGTTTCAGTGACAAATTCTATCACAAGAACTGCGGTGCCCGCCTCAAACCTGTTCTAGAATCAATAAAACTCCACAAGGAGCTAGGAATTTGGATAGAGGTAACCACACTTGTCATACCAACTTTAAATGATTCGGAGAGTGAACTAAGTCAGATTGCGGAATTTATCAAGAGCGTAGGAGAAGAAATTCCTTGGCATGTTTCTGCTTTTTACCCCACCTACAAACTAAGAAACATAGAAAGAACTCCTACAAAGACCCTTAGAAAAGCCAGACAAATAGGCCTGAAAGTGGGGTTAAGATATGTCTACACAGGTAATATTCTTGGGGATGTCGGAGAACACACATATTGCTATAAATGTGGCAAAACATTAATTCGTAGATACGGTTTTGAAATCATGGAGAATCGAATCAAAGACTCTAAATGCTCCAACTGTGGCGCAAAGATGGATATTGTTGAGCTCTAGTTCTTGTAGATTAACTCTACTGAAGACTATACCAAAAACCAGGTGGTGGGTCGGGTGGGATTTTCCCCTTCAAGATTTTCTCGAATGGCTTTGAACCCACGAATTTGTAACAAAGTCATTTTGACGTTTGTTCTCGCGCAGTCTGGCCTGTCGGTCCCCAAGCGCGGATCCTAAACCAGGCTAGACCACCGACCCACCTTGAGTTTGGCATTTAAATAATTAACGGGGAATTGCTTTTAAGTTTTTGTCATCAAAACCATGTTGGTGTCTTTCTATAAAACTGTGCGATGAACTTGGAAAACTCGTAATTCTTCTTACATATCTCAATAATTTCCTCATTCCTATAGATTTCATATCCTTCCTCAATCTTCTGACGAATATACTTTCCCAAACCAATTGAACCAATGTTCATTCTCAATTCCTCAACAAGAAATTGTTTGGCGTCAAAATGCTCTCTTTTGAGGTCAACAAACCATCGACCACCCTCTGTCCAAGGTCCAGAAAGGACCGTATCTGATTCAGAATACTTTCCAAGGAAGATATCTTGATCTGAACTGCCTACAGGGGGACCCTTGTGGGTTCGTACCTTGGGGAGATTCGCATTCTCTAGTTCAAAAATCATTGCGGCAATCTTCTCTTCGTCGGACCAAACATCCTCCCTTGTGACCCTAAACTCTTCTTTGGTAAGAATCTGCTTGATTGCCTTGATTGATTTGTATAGTTGTCCCCAAAGTATGTCGGGAACGATATCGGGAGTCCCGAAGACCAGGATTAGAATATCAGTTCTCCTTGCTTCTATAATACTTCTGATCTCTTCTGAAGTAAATGGCACGCTTTCTTTTGGAAAGAAGAATCTTAGAGTCGGTTCTTTTAAGAAGGCATGAGCTGCTGCTCTGAATTCATCTAGTCTTGCCGAGTTGAGAGCTGCTGCAACATTTCTGGCTTTGTCAACAGGATCTACTACTATGAATTCATCCGAAAAGATCTTTCTTATGGTCTTAGGATCTTCATAGTGCCTTTTGATATCGATAATCCCTGTCTCTTTCCAGTCTGGGCATGATTTCAAAACTTCGATAAAAACACCATATTTGATTATTAATAACTCACTAAGATATCCTGAGAATCCGCCGATCTTTATTTCTGCACCATATACCCCTATCCCCTTCATGAACCCCTTAAGAAGTCGCACCTCGTCCACTTGCCACTTGGCCAGATGTTCATTTACGTATTCTGTATGAAGCGGTGTTCTATCCACAGCAGTCAACATCTCTGAGATATTCCTGATCCTAAAACTGGGTACTACATCTACGCGATAGGTATCTATTTGTCCTCTAATGTAAGGGTGTTCGGCATATCTCTCTTCCCAATCTTTGAACGGTATCTTAGCAACATCCAGTCCTATGGAAACAGCATCTTCTTTTGAGAATTCTTTCGGAAAGAGTATGAATATATCAATGTCTCTATCGCCGGATGTCCATGTATTCTTAGCAATAGATCCTTCGATTTTTGCCTCTACGTTCTCTATTTCTCGCTTTTTGATCTCTTGATTGAGTTCTTGTACTAGTTTCTTAGTAATGGCAAAGATTTCTTCCTTCTCTCTCTTGCCAGGAATCAACCTTTTCAAGGCCCTTCTGCTTACGCTCTCATATTCAGCTTCCTTCATGGTCTCGCTTCTCTCAGTACTTCATGTATAGCTCCTTTTGGTGTCAAAGTGCTTTTTTTTAGACAAATACCGTCTACTTTCATAACACCTACTTTTGCATTTGCCAGTCTCTCAAGCGTTTTCAGGAGCTGCTCTCTATTTCTTCCACTTCGAACACGTCCTATCGTTGCATGGGGCGTATATCTTCTTCTCTCAGGTTTGAAGTCAAGCTCTGTGAGGCCTTTTTCGAGCCCTGTCTGAATTCTAACAACTTCCTCAGCACCTTCCCCAGCCCCCAACCATATTACGCGTGGTCGGCGCGGATTGAAACAGCCAACATCATTAACTTCCAGTTCAAATGGTCTGAAGGATACTCTCTGCATCACCTCAAAGATGGGGTCAATCACGGAGGGAGAGACGTTTCCCAAGAATTTTAAGGTGAAGTGAATGTTTTGGCGCTCAACATGTTTAACATCTGCTCCAGAATGCCTTATCTCCTCTTGAATAGAGGCTATTCTATCTAGCAGTTGCGGATCTTTTATGTCTATTGAAACGAAAGCTCTTATCTTCTCCAATAACATCCCTCTGTCGGATTTCACTTCTCCTTTAGAAAAGCGAATATTTAAATTCTCATTATGAGATTAAATCATGAAAAATCCTTGACCAGGGAGGGCAAGGTTTCGATCCACACATCAGAAAGGAATTGGGGGGTCAATTCTGAAAAGAAAGAGAAAATCATTCAAATATGTTTCTACGCCTTTTCAAGATGAAAAGATTAAAAAAGAACTCGGAGAATCCCTCGAACTTTCACCGGTTAAGAGAATCGTACTTCGTTCAATAGGATATCCACTGCGGACACTGGGTGAGGGAAAGGCCCCCTCATTAACCACAGATGACACAAAACTCTTCCAGGCTTATGCAGTGGATCAATGGAATGGCATGAAAGTTAGGGCAGGATCTTTCCTTTTTGATCAATACATGTTCCCAGATTTTGCTTTCGAAGTAATTGATGTTTTTCCTGCTGAAGGCCACATAACCTCTGATACAGTGGTCCAACTAGAGCAAGTACAGAAGCAGATTTTACCCAAAACTCCTGAAATTAGATTTTCGGACATTGTGGGACAGGAACGTGCAAAGGACAAGTGTAGAATAGTTCAACAGTATCTTAAAAATCCCAAAAAGTTCGGTGAATGGGCTCCCAGAAACATATTGTTTTTTGGCCCTCCTGGAACGGGTAAAACCATGACCGCTATTGCATTAGCAAATGAAACATCTGTTCAAATCTACCTAGCAAAAGCTACCGATCTTATTGGCTTCCATGTTGGTGGTGGGGCAGAACGTATCCATCGCTTGTTCCGAAGCGCAGCAGAGGAAGCTCCTAGCATTGTTTTCATCGACGAGCTCGATGCCATTGGTCTGGATCGCCGCTATCAATCTGTTCGCGGCGATGTATCTGAAGTGGTCAATGCATTGTTAACTGAGATGGACGGACTTAGCGTAAACTCTGGTGTGGTAACAATTGGAGCCACAAATGTTATACCATTCCTAGATATCGCAATAAGAAGTCGGTTTGAAGAAGAAATAGAGTTCGCTCTTCCTTCCGAAGAAGAGCGTTTTCAATTACTTGACTCGTATTCTAAACGCATACCATTTCCGGTAAAAGCAGATCTTTCCCATCTTGCA
>JBHLKK010000062.1:0-8991 GCA_048886745.1 Candidatus Hodarchaeota archaeon
AATCAGTGAAGAGTTTCCTGAATTCGGGGAAACTTCACTCTTCTGTGTTACGGAAATACATACCAAGAACGATATTCGTAAGCTGGTTGATGCATTGAGCGAAATCGTTGGAGGTGGGATGTAAATGATCAAGGAGTTTCGCCAGGCAAAATGGGATGAGCCAGTCATCTTTGAACTAGGTCATAAGGGAAGAATTGGACACCGACTTCCAGACGTAGATAAGGCTGTAAAAGAGGAAGTTGGAGATGTTTTGAGCAGAATTCCATCGAATATGAGGAGGAAGAAAACTCCCAATCTTCCGGAGATTTCTGAGGTTGAGGTAGTTAGGCATTTCACACGTCTCTCGCAGATGAATTGGGGAGTAGATTGTGGTATATATCCTCTTGGAAGCTGTACTATGAAATACAGTCCTAGGATCAACGAAGTTGTCGCGGAATTAGGTCATGTAACCAGTATTCATCCTTACCAGAATGAAAAAACAGTTCAAGGCGCATTAGAGATCATGTATAAATTAGAAAGATGGTTTGCTGAGATAACTGGAACACATCGTGTAACATTGCAGCCTGCCGCTGGAGCTCATGGTGAATTTGCTGGCATACAGATCATTCGTACGTATCATGAACTTAACAACCAGCTTGATCAAAGGACTGAGATCATAGTGCCAGATTCAGCCCATGGTACTAATCCAGCAAGCGCAGTGATGGGTGGCTTTGGTTGTGTTATCGTTCCAACGAATCAACACGGAATAGTTGATATAGACGCGTTGCAGAATGCAGTCTCAGAAAATACCGCAGGACTTATGCTGACCAATCCAAATACCCTAGGGCTTTTCGAAAGAGAAATAGCCGATATTTCGAAGCTTCTACACAGTGTAGGAGCTCTATTATATTATGATGGAGCCAACTTGAATGCTATTTTGGGCAAAGTTCGTCCAGGAGATATGGGGTTTGACATTGTTCATATCAATGTTCACAAGACTTTTTCCACACCTCATGGGGGAGGTGGACCTGGAGCGGGGCCGCTGGGAGTTTCAAAAGATCTAGAAAAATTCCTTCCGGTTCCAACTGTGGAATTTGACGGGAAGGAATATTATTTGGATTACAACCGTCCTCACTCCATCGGGAAAGTCAAGGGATTCTATGGTAACTTCGCGGTTCTCGTAAGAAGCTTCGCTTATATCTTATCAATGGGATCAGCTGGGTTAGAGGAAGTAGCGGAGAGTTCGGTCTTAAACGCCAACTATATAGCGCGGAAGCTGTTGGGAACAAAGGGATATGAACTGCCGTATGATCCTGAGACTCCAAGAAAGCATGAAGTAGTGTTCAGCGCCACACCACTTATGCAAGAAACCCACGCCACTGCACTAAATGTCTCCAAAAGATTGCTCGATTATGGTGTTCACGCTCCAACAAACTATTTTCCATTGATTGTACATGAGGCTTTGATGATAGAACCTACCGAGACTGAACCAAAGGAAGAGTTGAATCACTTTGTGGATGCTCTGAAGAAGATCTCTGAAGAGGCTTTTACAGATCCGGATCATGTGCTTAATGCTCCACGTAATACAAGCGTCTCAAAACTAGATGATGTAAAAGCGGCCCATCCAAAAACTATGTGTTTATCGTGGCGAATGAAAGAAAAAGAGTGAAGGATCCACAACAGATTTCTTTCCTATTGTTCTAAAATATACTTAAGCTGGTTAAAATCCCAAATGGAAGGGGAGCTCACCGATAATGCTATCACGAATACTTGTGTTGGGCGATTTCCATATGCCAGAGCGGGCAAAGCAAATTCCCCAAGTTATCTGGGATTTCTTTACCAAACAGGAGTTTGACTCTATATTATGCACCGGTGATTTGACCAGCGAATCCGTACTTATACAATTGAAACATTTGGGCCCTGTCACGGTAGTTCGAGGAAACATGGACTATCTGGATCTTCCTGATCAAAAGATTGTAACAATTGATGATGTCAGAATTGGAATGACCCATGGGCATGTTGTCTATCCGCGGGGCAACTTGAAGCAACTCTTTTCAATAGCCAAGGAAATGAAAGTAAATATCCTTATCACTGGACACACGCATTCCGAATTCTTTAAAAAAATCGAGAATATAGTTATTTTGAACCCCGGAAGTTGCACGGGAGCCTGGGGCGGCGGAAATTATTCAGGTGTACCCAGTTTCATTATACTTGAGATTATGAAAGAGAAAAGATTAAGAATCGAATTATATCAGCTCATTGGTGAGAAACTTAAACAAACATCATTAGTGTATTAAGCAACCTAGAAGTTGATTCTATCGGAGAGTGTATAGCCATTGGAGATAATTCGACTAGATCAGATCCCTGGCGTGGGAGAAAAAGTAGCCAAAAGCCTGATTGCTCACTTTGGTTCACAAGAAGAAGCATTAAGCGCCATAGCTGATGCCAAGGTGACGGATATAGCTGCTGCACCGGGCATGAGCGTGGGTAAGGCGCTGGGGATTGTAAAGAAAGCCTATGAATTGAGAGAGGGCGTATCACCAGAAGATGTCTTAAAAACACAAGATGTTCGTGCCATCTACGAACACATACTCAAAATCTTGAAGACTTATACTCAAACCAGCTATGCAAATTATAGGCTAAACTTGTATTTCCCACTTCCTTCAGAAAAGTCTGATGTGATAAAAGAACGTTTGTCATATTTTGTTGAGGCGAAAAACCTGGTTGACGCTCTGGATGAAACACAAATCAAAAGAATACGTGAATTGCTTTCAAGATTAAAACCGCTTCGGAAAGGTCTGATTCGAGGTCGCATAACTGATCGTATCATACTTACAAACAGTCCAGAGATCTATGATAGATTACGTACACAAAAGGTGAACACTTATTGCAGTGTTTTCCTGATTGAAGCTACAAAAGGACGAGAGGCATTAATGGAATACATTAACGCCTATGAAAACATCATTTTCATCGCTGAAGGAGAGTATTATGAGAGCGTATTGGATGAGGCGGATAATGTCCAAGTAGTCTCCCCAGAGACACCAATTGAAGATATTATCCCAGAGAGAACAATAGTGTTTTTCTCCACTAATTATGATGTAATAAAGGCATCATGTGAATTGGGCAGAGTTTTCGGAGAATTTCCTGAAAATCCCGTGATAAACAGTTTTAAAAATCAGCTGGACTTGGAGAGGCTTGAAGAAGTGGGCTCAATAATTGATACGATAACCAAGGACGGAGAAATTGCTGAGGGATATAACAAAGAGCTGGATCGTTATCGTTTCGCACTGCAGAACTTTGACAAGACGATAGGCGAAGTTGAGGCATGGCTAAACGGCCAGATAAGGAATAGTGTTGCAGAAAGCAGTATATCAATAAGAGGAGAACAAATAATCAGGATTCTTGAAACATCCGCCACAGATACTGTTGAGGCGGGAAGACTAAGGCAATACCTCCCGCCAGAGGTCATAGAAATATTCAGTGAAGCTGTTCAAAAGGCGGAAGATATGATAAGTAAAAACCTGAATCTTTCACCAGAAGAGACCATACTTGTTGAAGGAATCTTTCCTCAGACCATTGGACTGCCGATTGAAACTGTATCGAAGAGAGTCGGGGATTTAGAGAACAGTATTAGAATGAAGTATTCCCAAAAACAGCTCACGCTAATGAGGGAGATAACCAACACACTTCTTAAGCATATTTCGACCGTTCAAGCAGCAGTTCAATCACTATTGGAATTTGATATATTTCTTGCGGTGGGATTGTTTTCGCGAGACTATGAATTGAATCCACCGAATGTTGACAAGGAACATATTGGCATTGGATTCAAAGAAGGAAAAAACATCTTTCTGAGAGAAAAAGAGTTACGGGGAGGAATTAAAGTAATTCCAATAGACTATGTTTTGGGAAATGTGCCTTACAGACCTCCCGATACTAATGGAGAGAGCGTGATTATCCTAACCGGGGCCAATTCGGGCGGCAAATCTATGTGCGTTGAGCTAGTTAATCAAATAGCCATCCTAGGACATATGGGATTTCCTGTCCCAGCACATGAGGCCCACATAGGCTTGTTTGATGAGTTATATTTCTTCGCAAAATCCAGGGGAATGGTCAGTGCAGGAGCGCTAGAAACCACATTGAAAAATTTCTCCAAAATAGTAATTTCCCCCGCATCCAAACTAGTACTATTCGATGAAGTCGAGGCAATAACAGAAAGTGGGGCAGCAGCAAAGATTATTGCGGGCATACTCGATGTGCTATGCCGAAATGAAAATGCCTGTGCAGTCTTGGTTAGCCATCTTGCTGAACAGATTGTAAAGCTGTTGAGTAGTCCAATTAGAGTGGATGGTATTGAAGCCAAGGGGCTTGACGAGAATCTAAACCTTATCGTTGACCGCTCACCCAGATTCAACTATTTGGCCAAATCAACGCCAGAACTGATTGTTGAACGATTATACAGACTCTCGAAGAATGAAGAACGGGAGATCTATTACAGAATTCTAAGAGACTTCAAGGAAGTAGAAAATAAAGAGAGAGACTAGAATTCTATCTCCAAAGCAGATCAAGAGAATCGAGTTATCATTTAGTTACAAAAATCTTTACGCCGACTCCAACGCCCAGATCGTTTGCTGCATTTCCTTGGTTTATGGATATCTCCAAAAGACCAGAACTTCCAATTATGGCCAGATATTCTCCTTTGCTGGAATCACCGTAGGTTCTAAGAAAGGGAATTTTATGTGTCCGATCATTAATCGAAACTGTAATTGCTTCTCCAAATTTGATGTTCTTAACTCTAAGATGGTTCTTGTTTATGTTTGTGATCAAGTTCCCGAAACCGTCTATGTGAACCACTTCACCAGAAATACCACTTTTGGAAACTTCTGAACTTGGAAAAGGATGCTTAACCACATTTTTCATGGGATTGCCAAATGATTCCAAAGGAGTACCAGACGCAAGATGGGCTGCTACAGGCGCGAAAACATCTCTGCCTTCAAAGGTTTTGGAAACTTCAGAAAGCATATATTTCGTGCTTTTTATCTCTATTATCTGTGAAATTCCTTCTCTTTCTGCAGCAGGGATCAAGACGCCGTTATCAGGTCCTATGAAGAAACTCTTTTTAGTTTCAATTATTATCCTTCGTCGACTTGTTCCAACTCCGGGATCGACTACAACTACGTGAATTGTTCCCTCAGGAAAGTATTCAATCGTCTGCAATAGCAGGAAGGCCGCGTGTTTGATGTTAAACTTCGGAACTTCGTGTGAAATATCTACAATTTTGGCGTCTGTACATATTCTCAGGATTGTGCCTTTCATAGCAGCCACGTAAGGATCCCTAGTACCAAAATCTGTGAGAAGTGTAATTATTGGAGATGGTTTCAATAAATACCCCCCTACTTGATTGAGATTCTCCCTCTAAAAAAAGTGACTGGTTCGAAGAAAGTTATCAGATCTTGAGCTTTGTAGTTCCAATGTTTCTTATTCTTTTGAGGCCACCGATTTCACGAACTATTTCTATGACTTTTTTGGGAACCAACTCTTCCCAGCTTTCCCCCTTTAACATTCTAGTTCTAATTTCCGTGGCACAATACAGCTCTCTTTCACGCATTTTGAGAGGTACAACTTTGAATTGCGCTTCATTAAACAACTGAGTAGTAAGAGGATCATTTGTGTAGACCAGCTGAAATGGTGGAGAAAGTGTGATAACGTGAGACACCCAAAGGCGATTATCGTTTATATCATTTATCGGAATTAGATAGTAGCGAGAGGCGTCAATACCGTGGTCATTAAGGGATTCCCGGATCATACGAATTCGTTCTCCAGCATTAAATGGGTTATTTATGGTATGGCTATGTTGAGCACTCCCTATTCCGATTACGATCTCGTCAACCTCTTTCAATATTTCGGTGATAGCATATAGATGGCCTTTATGAAACGGTTGGAATCTACCTATGAACAGTGCTGTTTTCAATCTTTCTTTACCCCCTAGCGAAGTAGTTGGTAGGTGTTAATATCTTTGAGCATCTTTTGAAAGCTTTTATCTGACCAAAAGATCAATATCAGCTGAGAATCTTGTAAGGTCAACTCTCCCATCAATGACCTCTATTCCTTCTTTCTCAAGCATTATAATCTTATTTTTGGTTCCCTTATTTTTGGTTCCGGATGCGAAGCCACCTACTTCTCCGTTGCTTCGAATAACACGATGACATGGAACCTCTTTTGATGGAAATGGATTTTTGTTTAAAGCATTTCCAACAGCTCTGGCCATGGAGGAGTTACCCAAGATTCTGGCTATTGTACCGTACGTTGTAACTGAGCCTTCAGGTATTTTTGAGCAAACTCTATATACCTTCTTTTGAAACTCAGAAAGCGATAGGTTTTTTTTATTCATTCTTCCTCACTGTATCAGAAGCGTATAATTGAAGGCTTTTATATTTTTCTAGGGAAGGATGGGGTTCTATGATTGAAATTGATGGGAGTTTCGGAGAAGGTGGCGGTCAGGTCCTCCGGACCAGCGTGGCTCTATCAGCCTCGGTTATGAAACCAGTAAAGATCATAAGAATAAGAGCCAAACGGCCTAATCCGGGATTGAGACCACAACACCTGACAGGAATAAAAGCTGTAGCCGCTTTGGTTGATGCGGAAATTGCTGGAACAACAATAGGCTCATCCGAGGTAGCCTTCTCACCAAAAACTCGAAGGTCTGGTTCATTTGGTTTTAACGTAGGAACAGCCGGGAGCATATCACTCGTGCTCCAAGCACTAATGCCTGTTGTTGCATTAGCTCCTTCAGACGTTACTATAAGAATCAGGGGAGGAACTGATGTCAAATGGAGTCCCACAATTGACTATCTTCAATACGTAACACTTCCTCTTTTGAGAAAGATTGGTTATGAAGGGGGCATCAGCGTAAGTAGGAGAGGACACTATCCAAAAGGAGGAGGAGAAGTCGAATTCAAGGCACATCCCGTGAGAAAATTCTCTCCGATAACCCTTCTGGATCAAGGAGAAGTTGTAGAAATAGGTGGGATTTCTCACTGTGTTAAGCTCCCGCCCCACGTTGCGGAAAGACAGAAAAAAGAAGCGGCTAGAGTCTTGAAAGCTGCGGGATTTGAGAAGATCAATATAAAGATTGATAGTGATTCCCATTCCAGAAATGTTCTCGGACCGGGCAGTGGTATTGCCCTCTGGGCGATCACATCAACTGGGGCTATTTTGGGAGCAGATGCACTTGGCGAAAGAGGAAAACCTGCAGAAAGGGTCGGATCTGAAGTTGCAGAAAAACTAATCTCAGAGATAAGGAGTAAACAGGCAGTAGATAAACACATGGGAGATATTCTAATACCTTATATGGCTATCACGGATGGTGTATCAGAAATTAGTGTATCCAAATTGACTCTCCACTCATTGACAAACATCCAAATAACACAAAAGATACTGGGAGTAAAGTTTCAAATCAAGGGAAAAGAGGGGGAATCGGGAAGAATAAAAGTAGAGGGGAAAAAGCTACATTAGCATGGATGAGAGCCTAATCAAGATTATCCCTTTTTGATTTTGTCTGAGTTTGCTGCTCTTTAGAGAGGTTTAACACCTCAAAAGTTCTCTGCAAAAGTTTTCTTACCCCAATACCTTTAGTGGCCACCATTTCGGAGATACCTCCCATTCTTTCTTTAACACTCTTAATTTGCTGATGGGAAGCAAGATCAGTTTTATTAATCACAGGAATTATGGGAATTTTATCGAATGTAGTTTCTATTTCGTGAAACAAGGAAAGTTGATTGTCTAATGGGTAACCAGATGTCTCAGAAGGATCGATTATGAAGATGATTACGTTGGCGAGATGCTTTAGGGCGGTTATAGCCTGTAATTCAATAGCATTTCGCTTACCAAGAGGACGATCCAGTAATCCCGGTAGATCGATAATCTGGACTCTTTGTTTATCGAGTTCAATATGACCTACAATTAACTCACGAGTGGTAAAAGGATAGGCTGCAATCTCTGGTTTTGCGGTTGAAACTGCTTTTACAAAAGTAGATTTGCCAACATTTGGAGGACCACCGACGGCTATTGTCAGTACACTTGGATCCGTAGAAGGCAATCCTCTGAGGCGGCGGAAAGCATCTTTTAAAAAAATCATTCGTCCTTGAAGTTTCTTCATAACAGACGCTATCCGTCCGTAGGCAGCTTTTCGCTCTGAAGTTATGACGCTTAAATCTCTTGTTTTGCGAATCTTACGAATATGTTGATCGGCTATGTTCTTGATGACACGAGTAGAGCCGCTTAAGGAAGCCAATGTTTTTCTTAACTTATCTATGCCAACAAGGATTTCGGTCAACTCTTGATAGAAAGGATCGATGTTACTTAGTGTTGGCATTTGCTTGATCACCTTGTTTAGTGGTCCTATTAGGTTCTGGGCCAACACTCTTACTTTTCTCACTTCTTCTTTTTTGATCCTTGAGATTTTTGATTGGCGAGGCGAAAAAGATGTCTTGACTTTTGAGGCCCTCCTGATAGCAGTCTCTAGAATCTCCTCGGAACTACGAACAGACTTGAAATCAGCAAAAGGATTCATAGAGTGTCACCAAGGGGAGATTCATTTTTCATGCATGTGAAGGAAGACAGGAAATATGTAATACCTCAATCTTATATTCGAATATTCGTTAAGATATAACGGAAGCTAGTATTTTTTAATCTAGAGGCAAATATAAAATATGTTATTGGGGGGAGGTTTTTGAAAAAGAGGCCTGAAACAGCAGGAAGAGACCTAGAACTTCTACGAGAGGACATTAGAACAGCATTTGACGAGAACTTTAGTGGTAAAGCAATTTCAATATTTATAGAGAATAATAGATGTCCCTATTGTGGTTATTTCATATCTGGAAAAGAGCGGTTATTCTGTAATTTTTGTGGCTTATATTTTATGAAAGATAGGTTAGGTAATTATGAAATACCCAAAGAGCAACGAGTAAAACTCTGCATGGAACAAGAGAAGATCAGACTATCTATTCCTCGAGA